>CAKZLX010000525.1 GCA_937127265.1 uncultured Pseudomonadota bacterium | reverse complement strand
TGGACAAGGATTGTATGTTGGTAAGAATCCTCGATTCTCTCGATGCATCCCCCAACTCAACCAAGTATTCCCAGAATCCAAAATGATCGTGTTGATGCGAAACCCACTAGAAGCCATCCCTTCTCGTATCAGTTTGATGCAGGCCATTTGGCAACACCGAGACCCCAACTTTACAACCCTCTCTCCAAAGCAAATCCAATGGATACTCAACAACAGTATCGAACTCTATCAACGAACGGAAGCCGACCTTGATTCCATACCGGCAAACCGACGGATCGTCGTGGGCTACCGAGCCTTAAAGTCTCATCCCAGTGCCACCCTAACTCGAATTCGAGAACAGTTGCAATTGCCTGCCTATTCGGAAAATGTACAACAGCAAGTCCAACTACTTGACCAAAAACACTATCAATCCAAACACCACTATGATCTGGGAACCTATGGTTTAACCGAAAGCGATATCACCAGACCACTGACCAACGTCATCGCCAAACACCAACACCTTTGGTCTTGATTTAAAAGGTTTCAAGTATAATATCACCATTGCACTTCAGTTTTCATGGAAGGATACCGTTCTGCATAGAACACCTGTATCAATGGAGGTCTATATGCCGATACGGAAAATTCTGGTGATCATCATCTTTACGATAACCATGAGTGGTGCCATCGGTTTGCATGATATCAACAATCTCTTATGGTTAATCGACTTTCCCTCCTTACTATTGGTTCTGGGGTTAGTTATAGCCGGAACCTTGTGGTCATTCTCGGTGCCTCAAGTTCTGGACAGTGTAAAACTGATCTTCACCAAACCTACACTCTCTGAACAGCAAGCCTCTCTTGGATACAGGATCTTTACCAGAATGTCTGAACTGGCAATCGGAGCGGGTATGATCGGAACCTTGATTGGGGTGATCAAAATGTTGGGGAACATGGATGATCCCAGCGCACTTGGACCGGCCATGGCAGTTGCCCTGTTGACCCTCTTTTACAGTATTGTCTTGGGAGAGATTGTCTTTCGCTCCATCGCCAATGATTTTAGCGTTCAAATCCCTTCGCTACTCCATCGGGACCATCAACAAGGAAGACTCACCATGCACCTACCATTGTGGACAATCTTGGTAGTGGGAGGATGTTTTGTGGTGCTCTGGGCTTCTACACTGCTGTAATCGACGGTCCTCGGTCTGTTCCTTACCACCGCAGTTACACCCGTACTGTGGTGTTTTTTATATCCATTACCGCCATTGGATTCCAGCCCAATAAAAACATTTTAGTTTCCCATTTCACATTCGAAATATCATAGTATCTCACACTCCAATTATCCAACCCAAGAGGTCTCTCATGAAAACCGCTCCCCTTCCTGACTTCCTAGCCGATCTGTCTTTCACCCTTGATGGTAAACCACTCCAAATGTTCGCTTTAAAAGACGGCAGGTGGAGAATCGGAATCGAACATGATGGCGACTATGACAATACCGGTGTGATCATCAACCTAGAAAACGAAAGTGCCCAACGAAAAACTGGATGGGACATCTCCTATTATTCGGGTGGAAGTTCCATCACCCATACCCAGTGGGATGATGACGAAAGTCCAGCCACGGCATATGAAGGCCATACCTTTCAAGGGTGGGTTCGTAGCAAAGTCGTCAGGGATATCGAACGGATCTTGGATTGGCATCTTGAGGCCTTGGAAAGTGATCACGGCACCCACAAGAAGAAACTGGAGGCGTATCAACGTTTCTGTGAGGACTGCTCTCGCCTGACAACCGTTCACCTTCCAGGTAATGAAACAATTGGCTATCGTTTTCTGGGTGCAGTACATCGACAGCGCATCAACGAACCCCTAAAAAGCGATACGAGATTATTCTCCCAGTTCCACGAGGAAATGACAAGTACATGGTCCGACCAACGTAAACGAAAGTGGCGTAAACTCTTTGAAATCGGCTTACTCTTGATACCGACCTTATCTAAGAATTGAGGGCATTAATCAAATCAGCCCGGTAGACAAATACTTCACTATAGTCCCCGTCTCCACTCTGGACGCAAACCAACCTTACCTTCCAACGCCCCAGCGATCAATTCCAGCATCGGA
>CAKZLX010000524.1 GCA_937127265.1 uncultured Pseudomonadota bacterium | reverse complement strand
TCGAAACAGTCACCACAGGCATTCGACAAAAACGTTGAGCCGAAACAGCCGCACAAATATCAACCCAAGCGGCAATTTGTCCACCAAATGCCGTCCCGTGATTGTTGGTGTGACTTGGTAAAACCAACTGGGTCATTTCCACGATGGTATCGGCTGGGGTAATTTGACTATTTGACATCATCACTCCTTATTGACTTTGCTTACGACGTCGTAAACCAAGCACTCCCAATACCAAACCAAACAACGAGACACCTTGTCCCGAAACAATTGAACACCCTTCTGTTTTATCAATGGGCGTTTCGTCAATTCCACCGGTATCATTGCCTTCCGGATCAATTTGGGTATCATCAGGCTCACTGGCTGGCTCTGCAGTATCTTCAGGCTCCTCACCCTTGGCATCTTCTCCATCACAATCTTGATCAATTCCATCATCGGGAATATCGATGGCACCAGGATTCCGATCTGGATTTCCATCATCACAATCACCATCGCTAACCCCATAGCCATCACCGTCTAAGTCATCATCGGCGGTACTGGGGTCACAGTCTTGATCAATCCCATCATACGGAATCTCAGTAGCATCGGGATAAATATCAGAAGTTGTATCGTCACAATCGGCATTGTTATTCGACTCTCCAGCATCGTTACAGTCCAAGTCAAAGGACGTGACAATACTATTGCTTCCATAGCCATCACCATCGGTGTCGGCATAACAATCCTCGGTGTTATCACAGTCTTGACTGATACCATCTCCTGGAATCTCGGTGGCACCAAAATAAACCGAGGCATTGCTATCATCACAATCATTTCCACCCACTCCACCAGCAGGGGCAATCATGTATCCATAGCCATCTCCATCAGCATCCTGCATACAAGCAGTCGCCGAGTCAAACTCCGCCGCGCCTGGAAATGTCTGTCCTGAGGCGTCATTACAATCATCATCATTATCGGCAATCGCCAACCCTGCACAAGTAAAGGAAGCAGAATTGGTCACAGTACTGGATCCAAATCCGTCCAAATCAGCATCTTGATAACAGGCTTCATAAGCATCACAATTCTGATCGAGCCCATCCGCTGGAATCTCGATGGCCATTGGATTGATAGAGGCCTGCAGATCATCACAATCGGTACCGGCTGTAATACTGCTATTGCTTGGTGCCGCATCACCATAGCCATCACCATCAACATCACGCATACAAGCAGTTAAAGAGTCATTAGTAGCGATACCGGGATAAGCAAAGGGATCCAAATCATCACAATCACCAGTTTCGGTAGAGGCACCATTCACAGCATTACAACTTTGAATCGTAGTACTCCCACCAATGCCATCACCATCTGTATCCGCATAATAGAGAGAGCCACCAACCGGATTGTCGTCTATTTGATTGTCACAGTCATTGTCGATCCCATCACAAAACTCCACAGCACCCGGCTTGGTATTAAAGTCGTTGTCATCACAGTCTTGTCCGGCTTGTACTTGTGGATTTACAGGAGAAGCATCTCCATAGCCATCTCCATCAGAATCAATCATGCAAGCAGAGGTTGACTCCAGTTCTGCCGCCCCGGGATAAGCTGTAGCATCATTGTCATCACAATCGACCAAAGCACCAAAACCATCACCATCATCATCCAATAGACCGGTACCACCGAAAGCTCCAATATCAGAACGCGTTCCATTCAAGTCAAAACGTACAGGGTCTCCGGCATCAATCAAGGTGGAGGTGCTATCCAAGGTCAACACATCGTTACTGCAATTGCCATCTTGACTGTACAAGGTAAACGCAGGATCATTGGTGATATTGCCATTCGTAACCACCGAAAAGCCAAAACTTCCCGAAGAATTACTGGAATTGCTGTACCAGTCGTTGTAGGACACATCCATAGAAGCCGATGTCGCGTCAGAAGCGTGCACAGAAGACGAACCATTGGCATAAGCAAAGATCGTGTTAATGATCTCGGTTGCTGACATCGACAACCAAATATCGCCTCCTTGGGTACTTCCATTGCCAATAAAAGTATTGTTGATCACAGTGGCATCGGTAACAGCACTTAACGCCAAAGCCCCACCATTTTCATCGGAATCATTTTCTTGAAAGATCACGTTGTGAATATCGACCGTTTCGGCACCATAAATATAACCCGCACCACCAAAGGCATTGCGAGTAACAGACCCAACATACTTGGTGACGCTGTTTCCACAAAAAATGCTGTTGTTAAGGGCAACTGAAGATACTGTATCCACACTGATTGCCCCACCGTAACGATCATAGGATGCCAAGGAATCAGCCTGATTGTTGAGAAAACGGTTTCGCAACAATGAAACATCTGCCGCTACACTGATCCAAACAGCACCACCAGAAGAATGTGCCAAATTGGAATCAAAAATACTGTCGGTGACAGAGACGTCATCCCCATCAGAGGTTCGAATAGCGATGGCACCACCGTGAGCACTGGAACTGGACTCAGCACTGTTGTTTTCAAATACACTGTTGCTAATCGAAACAAAACCATAACTTTGGGAAGATGCACTACTACCCATCGTAATCGCTCCACCAATTCCAGAGGATGCCGTATTATCAGTAAAAATAGAGTCTTCAATTAGCAAATTGGTTGGCACAGATGCCCCAGCAGCCATGACTCCAAGGGCACCACTTTGATCTGCAGTATTCCCAGAAAAGGTGGAGTTACGAATCTCAACGGTATCATCTGCTCCCTTGATCCAAAAAGCACCACCATTGGTAGCCACATTGTCAATGAATTGACTGTTCTCGACAATCAAAGACGCCCGATTGTCCATGTAAATGACCCCACCACTCCCGCTAGAAAAGGAACCCACAGGCGCTTCATTGGAATCAAAGACCGCATTTGAAATACTGACCGTATTGGGTTGAAAAGCACCTACATTTTGTAGAGCATACAACACACCGCCGTGATAATCGGAGACATTGGCCTCATATAAAGAACCGTCCTCCACAAAGTCAACCCCAAATTGAAACGAATATACCGCTCCAAAACCATTATTAACAGTGATGTTGTTTTCAAAAGTATTGCTGGTCGAACTCACGAAGGTACCATTCTTAGCGTAAATCACCCCACCTTTGAGCGCAGAGTTACTGCTAAAAGTAGAGTTGGTCATCGAAATACTTCCACCCTCCGAATAGATAACCCCACCAAGACCACCAGTATTGCCAGAAAAGGTGGAATTGCTGATTTGTACAATCCCTTCGTTGTAAATGACCCCACCTAGAGACGAGGAACCTTGGTTGCTGTATCCAGAGTTGGTGACGCTAACACCATCCAAGGAAACATTGGCCGTTGAACCCACAGTCAACACCAATCCACCAGTATTTTTCAGTTGAACATTTGAAACCGACAATGTTTCGGAGCCAGAAACAGTAACTGTGGAAGTACAGCCAGAACCATTGATCACTACGGTTCCTACACCTTCAAGAGAGACATTCAATCCATTTGGGTCCAAACATTCAAAGTAAGTACCGCTGGCAATTTCAATGGTATCACCATTACTAGCACCATTGAGCGCTCCTTGAATCGAACTTCCACTGCTAACCGTTATGGTGTTTGCCCAAGCGGGGTATAATAAAGATAGCAAGAATGGTACTGAGGACATCTCATCTCCACATCAGATGGTTTCTATTGGAATTGTAACACATCTCAAAGGAGAACATCGACCAGATTCTATAAAACTCAACGCCCTCTCAACAATGATAACAACGAATGACTTTCCATTCTCAAAGCTTCATCAATCGCTGTTCTACCCAATCGATCTGTAAGCAAAGGATCCGCACCATGGGTTAATAAAAACTTCGCCGATAAAAATGCATTCTTCATGGCCGCTACATGTAGTGGTGTCCGACCCTCATAGTCTACCGCATTGACATCGGCTCCTCCTTCCACCATCCGAATCAAAGCCTCCACATCATCATTGGCAACCGCCGCACACATCAATACTGGATACAAGGCGGCTTCTACGTCTTCGATGTTTCGAGAAGATGCCAAGATTTGGGCGACACTGGAAACAAAGGCACGTTCTCGAAAAGATGTATGTGGTTGTTCTTCTTCGGTCAATTCACCACGAATGTTGGTTTGCATCACCCGCTTAACCTCTTCGATACTGAGATCTGCATAACTAAGTAAATAAGCCAGTTTCATCAATGCCGCCTCAGGTGTCAAATCATGACCACTCACCACACCCACATCAGCAAGGGACTGACCTGAAGCATAATGAGATTTGACTCGACCACGCATACACTGAGTACAATTGACGATCACCACCCCTCTATCGGTGGCCTCCTGAAGCACTCTGAGAATCTCTGGACGATTATCAGGAGCATTTCCAGCTCCAAAAGTTTCCAATATCACTCCACGAATCGGCTCTTTCAACACATTTTCCAACAAAGCCACCGGAATACCAGGAAATAAACGCAGTGCCGCCACATTTTTCTCAATGATTGGTGCAACACGTAGATCGTTCTTGGCAGCTAAGCGTACCAAACTCCACTGAATCGATACATCAACCCCAACTCGGGCTAAGGGCGCAAAATTCCCGCTGTCAAAAGCATCAAATGCCGAGGCATCGACTTTACGTGCTCTATTTCCACGAAACAATTTGCTTCGAAAAAACAAACACACTTCGGGAATACTGTATGAACCGGCAATCGCTAAAGCACCCAACATGTTCTCAACCGCATCGTTACGAACTTCTCCGAGGGGTAATTGCGATCCAGTTACAATCACCGGTTTGGCAAGATTGACCAACATAAAAGACAATGCAGATGTGGCATAAGCCATGGTATCCGTGCCGTGTAACACAATGAAGGCATCAAACTGATCATAGTTCTCGGCAATATCATTGGCGATTTGTACCCAATCTTCAAATTCCATGTTTACAGAGTCCAATAGCGGATCATATTCTTTAATCTGATATCGAATCCTTCTGCCCAAACGTGAAGGTGGTGTGGTCAAATCAGGTTGAGATGGGTCGTGAAACTGTGGCATAGACCGCAATTGCTGTTGTAAAAAACCTTTGGCAGGGGCATAACCTCGGTCGGTAATTCGCATACCGATCGTACCACCGGTGTATAAAATCAACACGTGACTAATCAAATCGTTATCCATAAGACTTCTCGTTTTGCATGATTGTTTCGATATCTAAAAGTGTGCTTGCGATCACACTGACTGGGTAAAATAGGTCCGTACAGTATCTAACAAGGGTATATCGGCAGGAGCCCAATGGTAACTATCAATCTCCTTTGCGGTAATCCACGCAGAATCAAGGTGCTCTCGGAGAGATATTTCCATTGGCTCACAAAATGAAACAAAGGCATCCATCACAATGCATTTCTCTCCCACATCAACCTCAGAACGCCCGAGCCAATCTCCCACTCTGATCTCACAACCCAATTCTTCTTTTATCTCTCGCTTCAAAGCAACTTGTGGAGATTCTCCTGGTTCAACCTTCCCACCAGGAAACTCCCAGCCTGCACCATCCGCACGTTTTGCGATAAAGAAACATTGTTGTTTCGATTGTTTGGTTAACACTGCCGCCACCACAACGATTTTTTTCTGCAGTTTCATGGTTACAATCCGATACTTTTATTGGGTCACTTTACAGGTATACTGTATGAAACCATAACCGATAGGATGTCTGACATGCTCACCTCTACGTCCATTTTACTACTCAATCTTGGGATACCAGTTGCCAATGCTTGGGAACCACGGGTTGTCAATGGCGAAATCGTCACTTGGAATTCCAGTGCCATTGGATTCCAAATCAACACTGATGATGCCCCAAATCTCAATAGCTCCGATGTAGAACAAGCAATCGTTGCCGCTGCCTCTGAATGGGATGGCTCCATACACGGTGCCAGTACAACCTTTCGTTACGATGGCACTAGTAAAAAACGAGGAGCCGATCTCAGTGACGACATCCACC
>CAKZLX010000523.1 GCA_937127265.1 uncultured Pseudomonadota bacterium | reverse complement strand
GAGCGAGCAATTTTGGTGAGGCGAGTGATTCGTTTCTCGACCGATTCGAGGTCTTTGAAAATCAGTTCGAGTTCGATGGTTTCAATGTCTCTCAAGGGGTCCACAGAACCTTCGACGTGGAGGATATCGGAGGATTCAAAACAACGAACCACGTGTAAAATGGCGTCTACGGTACGAATGTTTCCAAGAAATTGGTTGCCCAGTCCTTCACCTTTGGAAGCGCCTTTTACCAAACCGGCAATGTCTACAATCTCCACTGCGGCAGGAATGACCTTTTGGGTGTTGATGATGTCATTCAATACTTGCAGACGGGGGTCGGGTACGGGAACAATACCTGTGTTTGGTTCGATTGTACAAAAGGGATAGTTTGCAGATTCTGCACCAGCATTGGTCAATGCGTTAAACAATGTACTCTTTCCGACATTGGGTAAACCAACGATTCCTGCTTGTAAAGCCATGATTACTCCTCACTGTGGTTCAAACTGCTTGAACGATAGCCTTGTTTTATCGCCATCGTGCACTTGTTGCAACACATTTCAAGATGTCATTTGGTGGATGTTGTGATAGAGTATAGCCATGCAAAATCTATCCAGTGAAATGCAATTGTTGTTGTCCACTCCTGTCTTTAAAGGCTTGGGGGCTACCGACTTTCGCGGGATGGATTTGCTGTGGGAGGTACGCACCGTAAAAGCCGAAGAAATTTTGTGGTATCAAGGTCAATCGGCTAGTGAATTGGCCATCGTCTCTCGTGGTACTTTACGAGCACAAATCAATGAACAAGTGTTGGGACGAATTGGTAAAGGAGAGTTGGTTGGCGAACTGGCTGTGTTTACCGATGACTTTCGTTCTGCAACTGTGGTGGCCGATCAGGATGATGTTCAATTGTTGGTACTGTCCAAAGATGGTTTGCAATTGCTTCGTGATGGGCATTGGACGATTTATGATCGGTTGCTCAATTCAGCGCTGATGAGGTTGGGAAATCGAATTCGACTGACCAATTTGGAAATTGCCAAAAAATCAAAAGGAACTGATGCTCAAGTGAAAGCCGAAGAACCCAGTTGGTTAGGTTCCATGTTTTCCAAACTTCCTTTTGCCTCGGAACCCACACCACCATCAGCAGTGACCGCTTTACGAAAATTGCCCGGCTTGCAATCTGCTCATCCCATGAGTCTCAAAACAATCATGTCGGCAATGCAACCCAAATACATCGCCAAAGGGAAACCGTTGGTTTTAGAAGGAGATGCTGGTGACTCAGCCTTTTTATTGGTGGAAGGGGTGATTGAAGTCTTTCGGAATGTGCGTGGTGGCATGGCACAACACCTCGCCAGTTTGTATCCCGGAGCACTCTTGGGAACGGGCTCGTTGATCTTGGGCGAACGCCGCAACGCCTCTTGTGTGGCCAGTAAAAATACAGCAGTATGGGTCTATGAGATGTCCAAAGCCCAATCGGATGCCCTCCAAGACGAACCCTCGATGTTGTGGCGAGAGTCCTTGTTGTCAGCATTGGCATTTCAATTGCGTTCTGCGGATGAACTGTTGGTTCTCATTGAACAAGGAAAACGACCAGAAAGCGATTATGACAAGGTGAGACGTTCTCTTTCCGGCTATTAATCGGTTATTGTTTTCTGTGATTGTCTCTTGGTCACAGTCATACCAGAGTACCTATTTTGTCATGCACTTGGGATAAACCATTATGTCCGAATCTCCATTCCGTCGATTACTGCGCTACGCTGAAACAGATCGCGCCCGTATTTATAAAGCCTCGATTTTGTCGATTCTCAACAAAATTGCGGACTTGGCGCCACCGGCGTTGATTGGGGTGGCCGTTGATATTGTCATCAAAAAAGAAGCCTCTATTTTGGCCCAGTGGGGTGTGGAAGATTCTTTTCATCAGTTGGTGGTGTTGGCGATCTTGACGGTCTTGGTGTGGGGTGCAGAGTCGGTTTTTGAGTATGCTTTTCAGTGGCAGTGGCGAACTTTGGCACAGGATTTACAGCATCGTTTGCGGGTTGACACCCATCGTCACCTACAAAAATTGGACATGGGTTGGTTTCGTGATCACAAGAGTGGTCGACTGATGAGTATTTTGAACGATGACATCAATCAGTTGGAACGTTTTTTGGACGGCGGTGCCAACGACATTTTGCAGGTGGGTACCACCGTGGTCTGTGTGACTGGGGTATTCTTTTATTTTTCGCCGGGGATTGCGATGTTGGCGATGTTGCCGATTCCAATTATCCTCTGGGGTTCATTTTTGTTTCAGTCTCGGATTGCTCCTCGTTACGCCAATGTGCGGGAACGTGCTTCCTTGATCAACAGCCAATTGGCCAATAACTTGTCGGGCATTGAAACCGTCAAATCGTTCACTGCCGAAGAACGAGAAGTGCAAACTTTGGACCGATTAAGTGTGGAGTACAAAGAAGCCAATGCCGATGCGATTCGTCTATCTTCGGCTTTCTCTCCCTTGATTCGGATGGCGATTGTGCTTGGTTTTGGCGCCACCCTGGTCTATGGTGGTCAATTGACTCTCGATGGACAAATGGAAGTGGGTGTCTATTCGGTATTGGTGTTTTTGACCCAACGCCTGTTATGGCCACTGACCCGTTTGGGGGCGACCTTTGATTTGTACCAACGGGCGATGGCTTCGGTGCATCGTGTCTTTGGGCTTTTGGACACTCAGACGGCGATCGTGGGTGGTGAACATACCCCAGAACAGGTGGAAGGAGGTGTTGAACTCAACGATGTTTCCTTTGCTTATCCCGATCGTGAACCAATTTTGGATGTGTTTTCACTTTCCATTCCCGCGGGACAAACCGTAGCGATTGTTGGCCCCACGGGGTCGGGTAAAAGTACCATTGTGCGCTTGTTGTTGCGGTTTTATGACCCTCAGTCCGGTCAGATTGCCTTGGACAATACCGATCTACATCAGTGGAATCTAGATACATTACGTCAGTCGATTGGCTTGGTTTCCCAGTCAGTCTATCTATTTGATGGAAGCATTTGGGACAACATCCTCTATGGTAGACCGGAAGCAACAGAAGAGGAAGTCATCGCCGCCGCCAAAGCCGCGGAGGTTCACGAGTTTATTCAGACCTTACCACAAGGCTACCACACTCCCATCGGAGAACGGGGTTTGAAACTGAGTGGCGGACAAAGTCAACGCATTTCGATTGCCCGAGCCATTTTGAAAGACCCACCGATTTTGGTTCTCGACGAAGCCACTTCAGCAGTCGACAATGAAACCGAGGCGGCGATTCAAAGGTCCTTAGAGGTGGTTTCCAAGGATCGCACCACGATTGTCATCGCCCATCGTCTTTCCACCATTCGTCACGCCGACAAGATTGTGGTGATGGATTTGGGTCGGATTGTGGCCGAGGGAACCCATGAGGATTTGATTGCCGATAAAGGATTGTACCACCGTTTGTGGAATGTACAGACGGGTGAGAAGGGTGCCTAACTTTGCCTAAAATCATCGCGTTCCATGGTTTTATGGGTGTCGGAGAAGACTTTGAGCCCTTTGCTCAGGCTTGTGGGGTGGAGATTGAAGCACCAGATTTGATAGGTCACGGAATTTTTCAGTGTGATGACCCAACCCAGTACAGTCTGGATGCTCAACTGACCTATTGGGAGAATCGGATAGCAAAAGGTAGTATTCTCATCGGTTATTCGATGGGAGGTCGTTTGGCGTTGCAGTTTGCTTGTCGATACCCCGAAAGACTGGCTGGACTGGTGCTGATTGGAGCCACACCGGGGATTCGTCATCCTCTGGAGCGAACAAAACGACAACAGTGGGACAGACGGCAAGCCGAACACATCCGAGACATGGGGGTGGAACAGTTCTACCAGCAGTGGCAACAGTTGCCGATTATCGCCACCCAACAACGAATTGATCTGGCCATTCAAATGAAGATGAAAGTCAACCGTTTGACACAAAGCATCGAAGGACTGGTAAACAGTATGACCCACTTTGGAACTGGGACCATGTCTGACTGCTGGGAGGCCTTACCCAGTTTGAACATGCCAATCTTGTTGATGGTGGGAGAAGAAGATGCCAAGTATCGTGGGATAGCCAATCAGATGATTGACCGATTACCAGAGGGGACGGTTGATTGCGTCGTCATATCAGGTGCAGGACACTGTGTTCATTTGGAACAGATATCAGAGAGTGCAGATGTGTTTAAGCAATGGTTGCAAAGACAGGTAAATGGCTGCAGTTTGATGTGAAATTAATAGTATAATCCCAACTTGGAGGATGTGATGTTGAATGATGTTACAGTATTTGTGTATGAGCCCTTTGCTGAATGGACAGAGCAAGTCACCAAATGGGGTGCGACCATTGTGTCTACACCAGAGGAAGCATCGGTGATTGTATGTGATGCCAAGCCCAAAGAACGGTTGGCAAACAAACCGAAGATTCTATACCCAGTGGTGCTTGCTCGAATGCTGTCTCACGGGACAGATTTTACCGGTATGGATTTATCAAAGACCACTTTGAAGCAAGGGTATCTCTGTGGATTGAATCTTTCGGGTGCCGACTTTACCAACGTGAACCTCAGCAATGCGACATTTGAAGGCAGTAATTTGTCGGGGGCCAATTTCACCAAGGCAGGATTGAACCGCGTTAATTTTCAGCGTTGCAATCTTATTGGTATTGTCGTTGAAAATACTGGTTTCAATCAATGCGAGTTTGCCGATGCCTTGATGCGTGGCATTTATTATGAAAATATACCCCGAGATCAAGTCACGATCGTGGGAAGCAATGTTGAGTGGTCTGATAAAGATGTGTCAGGTATTTCGCTTCGAGGTTGTACGTTGTCAGAAAGTAAGTTGCTTCGAGTCAATCTCACAGGCACCGATTGCTCAGATGTCAACTTTACCAATACGACGTTTGCAGAGGTCAATTGTACGGACGTGAACTTTTCAGGCACCAATCTGAGGGGTGCAGATTTGTCCGGGGCTACCTTGGTCGGCAACACATTCACGAAGGCTCACTATAACGCCTCCACAAAATGGCCAGTGGACTTTGACCTTTCCAGCATTGGTGCGATAGGTCCGAGTACAGTTCATAGCAACACCGGTCGAGTTTTGGATATAAAGCAAAAATTGATGAAATGTACAGATGAGTTTTCGATAGGGGAATTGCACGCATTGCAGTCTGCTTTGCAAGATGCGATGGAACGTTCGGAAGAGCGAATTATCATGGACTCTTTGCAGATTGCCGTTCACTGCCTGCCTGATCTGTCTGAGATTACCTTTGAGTTTGAGTCTACCTATAATGATGAGGGTGGATACAATCTCAACTTTCGAGGAACAAATCAAAGTGGACCGTTCTTTCGATGGTGGGGATTCTATCAGGCAGAAATTCGTCAAAGTTCGGTGATAATGGCATTGTCAGATGGGTGGGGGAGTATAAAACCACCGGCACCAGACCCTGATTTTCAACATCCGATGTTGAATCTCTTTGATGGATATACGCCTAAAAATTTGGATCATTGGACAAAGATGTGGACGTTGCTGACCTCATTGAAACTCGAGCAGCGTAAACAAGGTCAGTCGCTCCTCGAGATGTTGGTGGTATCAGATTCCGATCTCCGAAACCATTTGGTGTCAATTGGATCGAAGACGTTGCACTCTGAGTATGTTTCCAGACTATATGACGCCAAATTGGGCTTTTGGCACCTCTTTTACTTGGATGTAGATACGACGGCAGAAGTGGATGGTGTATATGTAGAAGACCTAATCTATTCCGGGGTATATGAAGTGTATCCAGAAGAGCGATGGCATCAACCACGTACAGCAGAAGTGATGGACTCCAATATCTTGTTTAGAGGCGTGGACAGTCTATTTTTACCGGTGATTCACTTGGCGCTGACTGAATCCGGTGCTGATACCACTCAATTCTTACAAGAAGCAGAAGTTCTATTGGGTAAACCGTTGGTGGATTAGGCTTGAGAGACGAGTCTCTTTCTGCATTGAAAACGTAGACGTAATATGAATAATGCTGAACGTTGTCATAGAAAATAGTATCCTAAAATAGAAATCATCAATATTAAAGGGGGATATTATGAATCCGATTGAATTTCACGGTGATTATATGGGCTATGCAAAAGTCTCTATTGTCGCTATTCTGTTAATGGGAATCACATTGGGTTTGGGGACACCTTGGGCGGTGCGAAACATCGCTTGTTGGACGGCCGAGAATTCCACGATCAATGGTCGCAAGATTGAGTTTGTTGGAACGATCAACGATATCGTCATGTTCTTACTCAAGACCATTGGATTGTGCATCATCACATTCAACTTGTATGCTTTGGTGGCACAAGTGGACGTGTTGAAGTTTTTCAGCGCCAAGATTCAATTTGTGGACTAGTCGGTTTCGAGAGGGGAGTGTTGACAATCATTCACTTCTCTCAACCAAACACTCTCCAATCCACAGTCCTTCCAAGTCAGAAGCCACAAAGGCTCGTACAGCATCGTTGGCGGTGCAGACGATCGGTTCTTCGTGCATGTTGAAAGAGGTGTTGATCAGCACGCCGTGCCCGATGCGTTTCTCTATCAGGGTGAGCAGGTCATAGAGATCAGGGTTGGTGTCTCGGTCTAAAACTTGTGGACGTGCCGTCCAATCGACGTGTACAGCGGCAGGGCAGTATTGCTGAAAGAGTTTGGTGGTGGGGGTACAGACCGTCATGAACCGTAGTGACTCCTGTACTTTGTGGGTATCGGTAAAATACTTATCAACATCTACATCGCGTACCAATGGGGCAAAGGGCATGAACTCGGTACGTTGGAGACGAGCATTGAGTCTATCGTTTAAGGTGTGGTCGTTGGGAACTGCCAAAATACTTCGGTTGCCTAGCGCACGGGGACCCCATTCCATTTTCCCACAGGCTCTGGCGACTACACCACCTTCACAGAGGATGTCGGCTATCCGTTCCAAATCGACAGGAGAGTAGGTCAGATTGTTTCGTTTGATGGCTTTGTACACATCGGTTCTAGGGGCTTCAAAACCCAAATAGACATCGGGTAGTGATCGGGGTTTGGCTTCGGCGATTTTGAGAGCCGCACCAGCCGCCAATCCACCATCTCCCATGTGTGGTAAGACCCATAAACTCTGAACACATTCCAAAGCGGCCAGTCGTTGGTTCATCTTGACGTTGGCAAAAACACCCCCAGCCACCACTACATCACCCAGTCCTGTTTTACTGACCCAGTACTCAACAAAAGCCGACATGTTGGTTTCGAATACTTGTTGGGCGGCAGAGGCCACTTCGGCAGGGGTGTACTGTTGGCAGACAGACCAAAAGGCATCCGTGGTTGAGGATCTGCTCCACAGGTCAACTCGGTTGAATCGTCCCGAGTGAGTGTCAAACTGAATGGCTTGTTGAAAGTGGGCAACCAGTGCAGGGGGTGCCTCAGCCAGTGCCGCCAGTCCGGTAATTTTGCCTTCGTGTCGCAAAGGTTTGTAACCCAAGATTTCGGTGATTCTAGAATAAAACATCGACATCGCCGAGAGTCCCGATTGACTCCACAGGGGGTGTAGGGTGCCTTCTGCGCCTCTCCAAGCGGTTGCCGAGAGTCCATCTCCCATCGCATCGAGGGTTAATACCAAACAAGTGTCTTTGTCTTGCGTGCGATAGGCGGCTTCGGCATGACACTGGTGGTGATCCAAAAGTGTGAGGGTATATTGACCAAAGGGGCGATCTCGGAGTTTTCGTTCAGCAATCCGTCGACACAGTTT
>CAKZLX010000522.1 GCA_937127265.1 uncultured Pseudomonadota bacterium | reverse complement strand
ATACCCACGTCCCAAGACTTTCCGTCATCGCCATGACGTATGGGATGTTATCTTGTGTCGAAATGCCCTGATGTACTTTCCAGAGCAACAAGCACACAAGATCATGACCCGAATGATCAAATCCTTACGCCCCAATGGATCTCTTTGGCTAGGTGATAATGATATTTCTTTTGCCACCAAACAAATATTTCGGTATCAATGCTGGCAAGAACACACGCTATTTGTGCCACCACGACAACGGATGATACCGCCCCAGACTTCTCCTAAGCCATCCGGTGAACTGTTGGTCAAAAAAGCCCCTTCTACCACCGTACAGCCACCTTCGAAAATACTTCTACGCAGTTGCTTGGAGAGTGGTTGTTACACCTTAGCCAACAAAATTGTAGACGATATGCTTCTGGCCAAACCTCATGACCCCGCTTTACGGTTAACCAAAGTCGCAATTCTATCTCACCTCAATAACATCGAGGAGGCTTTCCAAGTCCTTTCCTTGCTACCCAACACAGTACGATTTCGAACCGAACAGGTTTATTTTGAAGGACTACTCTACTTTCAAACGAACGATTATTTAATGGCAACAACCAAACTGCAACAGGTCATCGAACGTAATCCTGAACATTGGTTGGCAGCCTACCATCTTGGCTGTGTTTGTATTGAGCAAAATTATTGGGTCGAAGCAAAGTACTATCTTCTAGAAGCCCTACAATCGATGGAGAACCCCATCCACACCGACAGTTTATGGCAGCCCAAATTGGCAAAGCAGAACTTATCGCGTGTAAAAACAAACCTACGAAGCCTATTACACAGACTTCAGGCTTGTACTAAGGCTGGTAGTCCCAATACCCCTCTGCGATAGGAATGCCGTTTTGATACTGTTGCCAAGGCACGCCGGTAGTTGCCGTTTGGGTTTGTAGTGTTGCTAAGGAAGGAAAAGACAGTGAACCACCAGTTACAGAATTTTGTTGGTCGAGGCTGATCACGCTAAAAGACGACAACTCCATGCCTACCGAAGCCTTTCCACAGTGAAATCGTATTGGCAAAGAGGTCTGTAACCCCTCACTATTGGGTGTCAGGGATAGAACCACTGTCATTTTAGAGACGATATCATCAACAATCTCTTGATAGAGTTGCAATTTGTTTGGTTCCAAAGACACCGATAACGGTACTGATGGCATTGAAGGTGTACAGGTCTTCAAGTGCAATAGTTCAACCCGAAAATCAACCGTTTCCCCAACCAACAATCGTTGTGGCAGTTCCATTTTCAGCACTTGCATTCGAGAAAACGGAAGTATTTCTTTCAAATCATCTTGGTACTGTAACAAGAATATATCTTGAGCCAACACCCAAGGATGAAAGGCCTGATTAAACAACAAGACCTGAATATCAGACTTTGCAGATTCTATTTGTCCATGAGAGAGATGGTATTTCGCCTGTACCAATCGGATAGCAACATCGCCTTTGTGACGAGACATATACGCTTGTACCCGCTGATAGCCCTCTGAACGGTCTATTGGATTCGACTGCAACTCTGCCAACAATAAACTTTCTAAAATCGCTCTTGAATTTGGATTTTCTTGGTGCAAGTTCCGTAAAATCTGGATAGCTGTGAAATCTCCCTGCTCGATGCGTAACTGCGCTTCTTCATGTTGGGTACGTATTGCAGCCCATTGCGTAAACTGTTTCGATTGCTCTT
>CAKZLX010000521.1 GCA_937127265.1 uncultured Pseudomonadota bacterium | reverse complement strand
CATGTGTGTTTCTCTCTCTCTCTTTCTTTTTTTCCCTACAACTATGATAGTCACTGTCACACACCGTGCAGTGATTTATGAACGGAAACCGCGGTGTTTTTTGCGTACTTGATTGGTCTTTTTCTTGGGTCCCGAACGTTTGTAATCCCTAGAAGATTGAGAAGCAACCTTGTCCAATACACCGTTCACAAATTGTGGAGAATATCGCCCTTTGGCACCTTTGATCGAACTGTACTCACCAAATTTCTTCGCCAGTTCCACTGCTTCGTTGATACTGATGCGGACTGGCGTATCCAGTTCAAACAAGATTTCAAATGCTCCCAAACGCAACAGATTGCGATCGACTAAGGACATCCGTTCCAAAGTCCAATTGTGGGTCGCACCATCTAAGATTTGATCTATTTGTTCAAGGTTTCGCAATGTCCCTTTCACCAAGTGGGTCGCAAACTCCTTTTCATCATCTACCAACTCTCGTTGCACCAATGGCTTTTCATCAGGGTCTAACTGTTCAACAATTGCAGAGGAACCCCACATGTGTTGGGTTGCTCGATACACTGGATTACCACTGATATCAATGCTGCACAAAATAACGAATGCCTGTTGTCGCCCCAGACGTCTTGATCCCGCCACGTTATTCCCCTTTTGCTGGAAGAACATCCAACAACCGTACCATCTCAATCGCCGCCAAAGTGGCCTCAGCGCCTTTGTTGCCCATCTTGGTACCTGCACGCTCGATCGCCTGTTCAATCGAATTGGTGGTCAATACCCCAAAGGATACTGGAACACCTGTTTCCAACGAGACACTGGCCAATCCCTTGGTCACTTCCGCCGCAATGTAATCAAAGTGTGGCGTTCCACCACGAATCACACAAGCCAAGGCAATCACAGCAGCATATTGCCCTGAACTGACCAAACGTTTCGAAACCAAAGGCAATTCATAGGCACCGGGCGCCCAAATGATATCGATTTGCTCACGACTACCACCGTGACGAATGATCGTGTCAATCGCCCCTTCCATTAAACGAGAGGTAATTAAGTCATTCCATCGAGAAACCAAAATCGCATAGCGTTCAGTTCCAACCATCAACTTTCCTTCAAATGTATGTGTAGACATCTTCCACTCCTAAATAATAATGTATCTGTAATATAGGTTGCCCAACCACACGAGAGCAATCAAGATTTGTTATTCCTTTGTACCACTTGCACCACTCAACAGATGCCCCAATTCCAATCGACGGGCTCTCAAGAATGGCAAATTATCAGCCGATACGGGAACTTCCAAAGGAACACGCTCCGCAACCGTCAACCCAAACCCTTCCAAACCCACAATCTTACGTGGATTATTGGTCATCAAACGCATTTGATTGACACCTAAATCCAAGAGGATTTGTGCACCGGTTCCCATTTCACGCAAGGCACCATCACCAACAGCGTTAGTGAGGCCGGGTTGCTTGGTATTTTGTCCCAAATGAGTGCGCAAGGTACGAATCACCTCATCCGACTCTTGTCCACCAATGTTCATGTACAAAAACACACCCCTACCTTGCTCGGCGATTTGTTGTAGCGCCATTTCAATTTGCATCCATGAGTCGGTTGTTTGAAAACCAAAAACATCTACAACGTGGGTTGCGGCTTGTACGCGTGTCAACACAGGCTCATCACCAGACAACTCACCACGACTCAATGCCATGTGTACTTTGCCATCGGTAATCGATTCGTAAACCGTCATCCGAAAATCACCAAGGTCTCCGATTGGTGTTTCTACGTCAATACTCTTTTTCACCAAGACTTCATTGCGCATCCGCCACCGAATCAAGTCGGCAACCGCTACAATACGGATTTGGTGTTCACGACCAAACTCCATTAAGTCAGGCATCCTTGCCATGGTGCCATCATCATTCATAATTTCACAAATCACACCAGCAGGCGTTAGATTGGCCATTTTTGCCAAATCAACCGACCCTTCGGTCTGACCAGTTCGTACCAAAACACCACCATTACGTGCCCGCAATGGAAAGATGTGCCCAGGGGTAACCAAGTCTTGTGGTCCAGCTTTGGGATCGATAGCGACACGGATTGTTTGGGCACGATCGGAGGCTGAAATCCCAGTACTGACACCTTCTCGTGCTTCAATTGATACGGTAAATGCCGTGTGATAAGGTGACTGATTGTTGGCGACCATCATCGGTAGTTGCAACTGATCAACCCGTTCTTCAGTAAGGGTCAAGCAAATCAAACCTCGACCATATTTGGCCATAAAATTGATCGCCTCGGGGGTAATCGCATCGGCTGCCATGACCAAATCCCCTTCGTTCTCACGATCTTCGTCATCAACCAAAATGACCATGCGACCGGCACGAATATCTTCGATGGCCAACTCAACTCGACGCAAAGCATCGCTATCCAATGGATTAAACATACAGACTATCCTCCTGATGGCGAGCCCCTGTGAGAACCATATCCCCACGCTCGCAACTGCTGTGCAACCCCTGACGAACTGCCGTCATTGGGCTGATTTGATGAAACTGATAACATACGTTCAAGGTATCGGGCAATGACATCGACTTCTAAATTGACCCGATCACCTGATTGCAAGGTGTGAAACAAGGTTTCCTTGATGGTATGGGGAATGATATTGCAGCGAAAAGCATCCCCTTGGATTTGGTTGACGGTGAGCGACACCCCAGCAATGGTAATACTTCCCTTTACAGCAATGTACTTGGCAAGACTTTTGGGAAAACGAACCCACAAAATCCAAGACTCCGAGGCTTCTTCCATACTGAGAACAGTTCCAACATCATCGGCATGACCTTGTACCATATGACCATCCAATCGGTCTCCAACTCGTAAAGCACGTTCCAAGTGTACCCGACTGCCTTCTCGCAAAGAACCCAGCATGGTACTGTCAAGGGTTTCTTGACCACAGACCACTACGAATCTGTCGGGAGGATAGACTTCTTCCACCGTTAGACAAACACCAAATGTGGCAATCGAATCTCCTAAGCCAATCCGTTCTCGG
>CAKZLX010000520.1 GCA_937127265.1 uncultured Pseudomonadota bacterium | reverse complement strand
GTAGTTGTGAATACAGTTGTGGGAATATCCGAGATAACCCTTGGTCTAGTGGGACGATTCGCCTCACTTTACAAGAGCGTAAACATCGTTTGGCTTATCGCGAGCAAATACTGGAAATTGCGTGATTATTGTGGCGGAGATGCCATCTCCATGCTCACTTCTGCGCTGGCGTTGTAACAGACAGGTGGGCAATCTTCACCATTGGGCGTCGACTCCTCCCAATCGAGGGATACTTCGGTTGAAATTATATAGGGGTCGGAATCGGCAGTGACAAAAACAGTATCCATATCTTCAATAAAGAAGGTGACACTGTTTCCATCACAATAGTAGTTCTCACCACTTCCCTCAGCGCTACAATCAAAAGCAATACTGTCAGCGGACATCATACTCGAGGAAATCGAACCACTTACATTGGCGACATCTTCTCCAGAGGGCCCCACAAAGGTTAAGGTGAAACCATTCATACAACCAATTTCTGTACAGTATTTGGCATCATCACATCCAGTCAGGACAATAAGGCTTAGCAAGATTGTTTTGGGGAACATCGGTATCTCCTTTGGGTTTGTTGTATACAGTCTGTATTGCAATAATGATACCAAAATTGATTTTACTATGTTGGGCTATCCTGTATCGCTTAGTGAAATGGATGTACCCAAGATTTATTGTGCTCTAGCAACCGAATAGGAAAGCACCCGACCCGAAAATTTATATTCACCGACCCAGAGTCTGTCACCATCAACATCAAGACGGAGAGGCCAAAACAGTCCCGCTTTTGTTTTATCGGGATCGGTATCGTCTAGATCATTGGCACCAAGTATGGTATCTGGTTCGAGACCATCCAGTGCAGATGCGATGTCCTGCCAAATCAATATACGATGGTTATTGAGATCAGAAATGAAGACTTGATTGTTGTTGATGATGCCATGTCCAATCATTTGGGGCCTCTCGGAGTAGGTGATCTCCAACAGTGTCATATCGTCAGCGATATCCTTGACCTTTATAAATTTGAAATTGTCCATGCCACTAATCGAGAGGTATTCACCATCGGAATAGAGGATGCCTTCAAAGGTATTTAGATGACGAGAAAACAAGGGTGATTCACCATCCGTTGGAATGTCCTTCCACAGATGTAGAGTACCCGTGCTATCTAAGAGGTAGAAATAGTGATTGTCGAGGGCGATACTTTGTAGGTTGTTGGCATCAATGGAGCCGATCTTGCTTTGAAGGGTAATATCTGGATCGTTCCCATCACAGGGAGAACCGGTAGTCCAAATTTTGAGACCATCTTGTTTTCCAGCCACTACAATCGTGCCATCATGTTGGCTGAGTGCGATCACTTCATCTTGGATATCGATGATCTGATCAGGTACTTGACCACTTTGGGTCGGTGTTTCCATCCAACAGTTCAGTTGTGTATGTAGACCGTCTCCAATTATCAGACCACCATCTTCTAATGAGAGGGGTATACCATTATTGATGAAGTGGTTGTCTCGGAGGGTATTGGTTTTTAGGTCTTCTGCACCAATTACAAAATCGGGAATACTATTGGCACTGGTGGGAGGTTGATGAAAGCCCACAATTCGATTGGTGTTGTAGTCGGAGACGTATACTGTATCACCCGCTACGGCAACAGTGGAGCCATCACCCCCTCGAAGTTCCCATTCTCTACCGTCGATGCTAAAAGCAGGTGGGGTATTGGCATTTGGTGGAATCCCATCCCACAGGTGAATCCCATGACCAATCATCATTAAATCGCCATCGGTGGTGACATCACCCGCTTGCCAGCCCATGGCCATATCTTCGGTGAGAAAGCCATCGGGTGCTTGTTCTGTCTCGGTAGGAAAGGTGCTCCACATCCAATTGCCTGATGGTGAGGATTGATTCTGGGCATTGTGATCACCAATGATCAAAAACGTTTGGCCGTCGGTGGTGATGCTTCGCGGTGTCCCCATTTGTTGATTTGCCGAGAGAACCAAGTCTGCTGGTTGGTTGGCTGAAGTTGGAAATGTATTCCAAATCAAGACCCAACCCCCAAACCGGATACCATCATCGGCAGAACCACTGGATGTACTGGTGACAATTAATGTTGTACCATCGGTCCAAACGCCCCAGGGCCAAGCAAAATGATCGGTACGAGGTTCCGCATAGGGTGTCGAGGGTATGTCACGACCGGTCAGTATCAAATCAGGCTGGGCATTGGTATCGGGGAGGGTGTTCCAAATGAGGATTCGATGGTTGTAGGTATCGGCAACCAAGTACTTTCCATCCGCCGCGGCTACATCAGCGGGCCATTTGAGTTGATGATTGGCTTCTCCAGAATTGTTACTTTGAAAATCTGGTTGTCCCAAGACGATATCAGGAGGGACGTTGCTGGTGGGTAAGGTATCCCAGATGAGCACGCGGTTGTTGTTTCCATCAGCCATCATCAATACAGTTCCATCAGTAGCAATGCCTTTTGGATGATTGAACAACAATGGACCACCACTTTGGTTAAAGCCCAATTCTCCAAGTACAATGTCGGCTTCTTGACCAGTGGAAAAGACAGTTGGTTGACAGCCAGCCACCAGTAAAGAAAGAGAAATTGGAAGAAAGCGACAAAGCATACTGTTGACCTAGCGAAAGTAATCTATAAAAGAAGTATCTTTTTGATAGCATAGTTTTCTTTGTGCACAAAAAAAGGCTTGCGATTTACAAGCCCCTTGGTTCAGTGTTCAGTCGGAGATATTGCTGCAATCTCCAGTGAACTGAATCTCTTTGGTTATTTCAACAATTTACGGTACTCGGCTTCACTGAGTACTTTAATGTCCAATGCCACCGCCTCTTTGTATTTGGTGTTCTCGGTGTTGTGGGCAATTTGATCACCAGCGACCAAATAATCGACCTTTGAACTCATACTAGAACGTGTTTTTGCGCCTGCTTTTTTGGCTTCTGCTTTCATATCGTCACGTGGTTTACTGAGTTTTCCAGTGAAACAAACGATTTTTCCTTTGATTGACATATCGATTTCCTTGTTTAGGGATTGTTGTATCCTTCGTAGAAGGTACTTTTATTATACGCAAGATGGTGAAATTGTGTATGAAAAAGTATGTTGGTAGTCGACTTTTATAAGTAACCGACTCTTGTTTGCCAAGAGTTGGTATGGTATATTTATAGGTAGTCAAACGAAGTTTATTGGAGTGAACGATGCGATTTTATGTCGAATTTAAGAGACCAGAATTGGGAGACGACCAGCTTTGGGAATATGCAGATGGTCAACTGATCACTTGGACTGACGATTATAAAAGTCTGTTGCAGGTCAATCGAGAATACCGAACATGGTTGGAGAATGCTCCTGCAGAGAAAGTGAAGCAGGGAGAAGTTCCAGATTCAATCATTGCCTCCCTGCAGTCACTTACAAAAATTCATGCATGGTTGGAAAATTTGGATGATTGTCATTTTAATGCTTCCACAGAAGGAGATACTTTAGATGATGACATGGATGTATTTCTGTTGCAACAGATGAGGGAACGTTCCAATTTGAAAACAGGGGGATATCTAGATCTATACCCTGGATTGGAGCCCAAGACATACACTTCTTCAGAGGTTTCAGTGGCTACTGTTTATTTTGATACTGCGTTGGATTTGGATAGAATCGCCGAAAATAAAGAAGGGATTACACGGGATGATGTACTCAAATTGTTGCCAACGGTGAAGTGGTTGTCTGGATATCTTGATCTTCCTCTCACCATGACTCCAGAGCAACTTGAGGTTGAAGATAATAATGTCCACACACCGTGGTGGTATATCGCTAGGGACACCTACTTTTACATTGCTGGTATTGAAATGGCTGTTTTCATGGATGGTTCAAAATCTTTTACTCGAGTCAAAGAATAGCCTTTGGTCGTTTGCTATTGTTTGGATAACCAAAAAACGTGAACAGGATGGCATTTAGTCTTGATGTTGGATTACCGAGCCTCAGATCTTACACGCCACGCCAGTTCCACGGAGTCCACAATAGCCATTGGGATTCTTGGAAGGAGCCAAGTATTGCTGGTGATAGTCCTCGGCGTAAAAGAAAACCACGTCTTTGCGGATTTCGGTGGTAATCTCTCCGAACCCTTTGTCTTGTAAGCCAGTTTGAAAGGTGCGCGCGGAGTGTTCGGCTTGTTGCAATTGGCTCTGTGAAGTGGCATAAATGGCTGAACGGTATTGGGTGCCGACATCGTTACCTTGTCGATAGCCTTGGGTGGGGTCGTGTGCTTCCCAAAAAACTTTGAGCAAGTCGCCATAGGAGATCAGTGTGGGGTCGAAGATTACCCGTACCACTTCGGTATGTCCAGTTTGTCCAGAGCAAACTTGTTTATAGGTGGGGTGTTCGGTAAACCCTCCAGCATAGCCAACTTGGGTTGACCATACCCCTTGTTGTTGCCAAAAGCGTCTTTCCGCTCCCCAAAAGCAACCCATGGCAAAGATAGCAACGTCCAAATGCTCAGGGAAAGGTTCAATTGTACTATGTCCAGTGATGACATGAACAGGATTGACACTGATGGGGGTTGTGTTGTGAGCCAATGCTGTATCAGCAGTTACCATTTCTGGGGTGGGGCGAGAAAACCAATTGAACATGTGCACTCCCTAATTGACGATATGAAAATTTAGCATTGTTTGTATAAGATACCAAATGAGTAGCAACAATTTTAAAATTTTCAGCAGGGGGTTATAGTGCATTTTACGAGGTGATAGATGAATCGAAAACAACAACTGCATAGACATTGTGTGCAGATATTACAAGATCGGGTTCAACAGGCTCAAGAAGCGATGGATGCTGCCCAACGAGATGCCAACTCGGAAACCAAAAGTAGTGCTGGCGACAAATACGAAACTGGTCGAGCGATGGCCCACTTGGACAAGGAACGCCACATCAGAACCCATGCCTCAGCCTTGAATGATTTGTATCGGTTACAACAAGTCTCTGTGACAGATGTTTGTTCCGAGATTGAAGTAGGAGCCTTGGTCAGTACCAATCGTGGTCGCTATTACATTGTGGTGGGCTTGGGCAAGGTGGTGGTTGATGGGGTTTCTTATCAGGTGGTATCACCAGAAGCTCCGATGGGAGCGTTTTTAT
>CAKZLX010000519.1 GCA_937127265.1 uncultured Pseudomonadota bacterium | reverse complement strand
TGTATAAAAAACGTCGATATGTCCGACAATACGAAGACTTCCCCGAACATTTAATTCAATCTTTTATGGCGGCTGAAGATGCCAACTTTTTTAAACATGGTGGAATTGATTACATCGGGATTGCCCGTGCTGTGATACGCAATGCCCTCAAAGGTAAAAAGGCACAAGGGGCCAGTACTATCACCCAACAAGTAGCGAAAAACTTCTTGTTAACATCCGAAAAAACCTACACTAGAAAGATCAAAGAGGTCATCCTTGCCAAACGCATCGAAGAAACCTTTTCCAAAGAACACATTTTGTATTTGTATCTGAACCAAATCTATTTGGGTTCAGGCGCTTATGGTGTAGAAGCCGCTGCGCGAGTCTACTTCAACAAACATGTCGAAGACCTCACCTTGGCTGAGTCGGCTATCATTGCTGGTCTTCCTCAACGACCAACGGACTATTCTCCACACAAACATTGGAAGAAAGCACGCGCCAGACAAGAGTATGTACTGTCTCAACTGTTGGCCAAAAAATTCATTGATCAACCCACCTACGATCAAGCACTCAATGAAAAGGTACGGGTTTATAAAGAGGAAAACAAATTCTTAACCCAAGCCCCTCATTACACTGAACATGTCCGTCGGTACCTTTTAGAAACCTATGGAGAAGACAAAGTCTACAACGACGGTCTGAATGTGGTCACTGCCTGTGACTTGAAGTTGCAACAAGTCGCCCAAAAGTCCGTTTACGAACAAGTAGCCAAAGCCGCCCGTTCTCAAGGTTGGGAAGGTGCCACCAAAACCCTATCGGAAACTGAGATCCCCACATTTCTAGAAAAACAAGAACAAGAATTACGGGAAGGTTCTAGAATGACAGGGCTAATCGTAGCAGAGCAAGAAGAAGATGGTTCAGGACCATTCCCACTACCTGAAGTCAGTACGTTGGTTGAAGGCAAAATCTATGATGCTGTCGTCACTGAGGTTACCAAAAAACACGCCTTCGTGGGTATTGGAAAGCACCAAGCCATCATTCCATTATCTTGGAGTAAATGGGGCTACAAACCAGATTTTTCTCGCTCTTTTAAACGACGATACATCCGCAGTCTCCAAGACATGCTCAAAAAAGGCGATGTAATCCAAGTACGAATTGAAACCCTCGATGCACAAACAGAGAAGAACCTCAAAGGCTACAAACCCATCAAAGACAAAAAAATCCCTGCTGCACAAGTTTGGAAAGAACCCGAACTCGAAGGAGCCATGTTCTCCTATCGAGTCACTAACTCTGACCAGAACAGCAATGATCGTGGGGCCGTCATTAGCATGGTTGGCGGATACGATTTTAGCAAATCACAGTTCAACCGTGCTATCCAAGCCAGTCGACAAGTAGGCTCAACATTCAAACCCATCGTCTATTCTGCCGGTATTGAAAGTAAGCGTTTCACAGTTGCCTCACAGATTCCCGATGCACCCCTCACTTATCAAACTTTTGGCGACAAACTTTGGAAACCAGGAAACTATGGAGACTCCTACAGTGAAACTGGATACCTCAGTCTGCGTCAAGCCCTACAAAAATCAAAAAATGTCTGTACCATTCGAGTCTTGGATGAAGTCAATCTGGAAAGCATCTTTGATATCGCAGGACCCAGATTGCGTATTGGCTACGATGAACCCACACAAAGTCGCACCCACATCCCAATTGGGTCGGAATGTTCAGGCACGACCTCTCCATCTGCAGTCGCCGGTATGCAGTGGTGCGAAACACTAGACCCCACTTCTTGTCCTGTGGTTAGAGCAGAACCCAAAACCATCATGAAAAATGGTCAACAAATTACAGTCGATACACCCAAAACCTGTCTTGATACCCCCTTTGCACAAGATGGTGAACAATGGTGTCATTCTTGCGATGTTAACCTACGGGTATGTGACTGGCTCCCCATTGCACAAATCCCCGAAACAGATCCTTGTGTCGATGCGCGAATGACAAATAAAGGGATCCAATGTCGAACTTGCGACTTATCAATGGGACTCGGTTCCTCCTCACTAACGATGGTTGAATTGGTACGTGCATATTCCGTTTTTGCAACCTATGGAACCCTGGTAGAACCGTACTTTATCGAAAGCGTTAAAGATCGTGATGGCACAACCATCGAACAGCATGAATCGGTCGAACCAAAACAAGTCATGGATCCCACTGTTGCTGGTATTACCAACTGGCTGTTGGTGCAGGTGGCCACTGGTGGAACCGCTGCCAAAACCAATCGGTTGAAATTACACTTGGCCGGAAAGACAGGGACCACCAATGACTTTTTTGACGCTTGGTTTGTTGGTTACAACCCTGATATTTTAACTGCCTCTTGGGTTGGTTATGACACGCCGAGAAGCATGGGGCAAACCTTCACTGGTGGTGACATTGCACTTCCGATGTGGATGAGCTTCATGAGAGAAGCCATTCCAGAAGAAAAAGACCGTTCTTTCCCACCGATCCCTGATGTCACTTGGGCTACCATCAACGAACGCAATGGACAATTGGCTTCCGATGGTCGTCGCATGCCTTTCATTCCTGGGACAGAACCCACCAACATTATGGGTTCATCAACCCAATCAACAATTGAAGACCTTTTCTTGGAAGATTTCTGATGCTCACCCTACTCACTCTTTTAGGCTTGTTTGCTTGTCAAGAAAGCACAACATCAATTGACGCCCGTTGTGAGATTACAACTGAAGTACCCGGTGAAACTTGGAATGTTGGCAACACCGAAACCTTGCAAGCATTTCCAATGACTGATCGAATTGACACACTGGTTACCATTAATGATATCCCACTCTCTGTTTTGGACATTGATAAAAGTTCTTGTGCGGAGTGTGAAGAGTGTAAAAACACTGCAGGATGCACGGACTGTAATTATTGTCCCGAATGTACAAATGAATGTGATGAATGCATTCATGTTCTAACGGTGGAAGTCCCTACCGATCTTCCTATCCGAGACGAGTACTGGTTGAGTATCCACAATACACTGGGTAGTTCCACCCCTATCCTGATCGATATTCAAGAATCCAATTGATATCTATGGGTAGACAAAAAGAGTTCTCTCGGAAGATTAGTTGAATAACACCTACAAATTTGATAAGAATAGATATCTGACAGATTTCATTCTTTGTGGAGTTCACCCATGAACCAATCATCATCAATAGTGAAAACACTTTGTGCAGTTGGCACACTTGCCTTCATCACCACTCCCACCGTTGCCGAAGCAGGCTCTTTTGGGCTCTATGGAAAGGCAGGTTTGCACGAAGGAAAGGCCTACTACTATCGTTCTGATGGTAAACAAGGGGTTGACTCTCAATTCCGTCCAAATGCCGGTACAGGATTTGAAATGATGCTGGGTGACAAAGACGACCGTCTGATCGGACTGTTGCGTATCGCTTGGAATCATGATTGGCCCTTACAAAATCCAACGTACACAGTCACCAATGATGACGACGGAAATCCATATACTTATACACACCCCGACTATGAGAGTGTTTCACCACGTGACGATGGACTGATCACAGTCGGCTTACAATGGGGTGTATGGGGAGAACCCACTGGATTTCAGGTAACTGCCCTCACAGCCTTAACCTCTGGCTTTTGGACTGTGGACAACTTGGAATACTTCAGTCCTGAAGTTGGAGCAGGAGTCACCTATACCATTGCGGACCAAATCCAATTCCACGGAACGGTAACGGCTGCCCCACGATACCGCAAACAACTGTACTTGGGTGCCAATAGTTACGTTGGCGTGCGCTATTTGTTCGATTAAGAACACCGATTGATCACGGAATTATTACCGATTCCACACTTAAAGGATACCGGCAATACACTCGATTTCAATCTTGGCGTCTCGTGGCAACGACTTTACTGCCACACAGGCTCGAGCCGGCTTTGTCTCACCAAAAAATTCTTGGTAAACAGCATTGATGGTGGCAAAGTCTGCCATGTCAACTAAGGACACATTCACTTTGACGACCTGATCCCATCCCGTTCCAGCCGCGGCTAACACCTCGCCAATATTCAACAAGGCCTGTCGACATTGAACATCAACAGATTCAAATAGAAGGCGATCGTCACCGTCCGGTAACAAGGCTATCTGTCCAGAACAAAACAGCATATTTCCCCATCGCACAGCTTGAGAATATGGACCAATCGCAGCCGGCGCTAATGGTGTATGAATTATTTCTTTCACGGAATCTCCAAGGGTTTCAGATTGACAACAGACCTGTAATATATTATCAATATACTGTTGTTTGATCCAATGGTCACAACTTTGTATGTGGGTTTGGGCGCTTGGCGCAGCGGTTAGCGCAGGGGACTCATAATCCTTTGGTCCTAGGTTCAAATCCTAGAGCGCCTACCCACTTCACATTTATTCGAATTCACAAATCGTTCAGAATTGGCTACACCCTAAAGTCCATAAGCTTCAGTACATCAATTCGTCAGTTTTTTATAGTAAATAGTCTGGCATCTCGGTAAAAAGAATGACTATGCCAACACTTGAATAGATGTGGATTGACCACCGAGACCATGTGCACCCATACCACAACCTATCACAAATTCATTCGGAATATTAAACCCCACCCAATCTGGCAATGGATAGCAAACATTGCTGGGTGCTTGATATTTATACAATACACTCAAGGTATACACCTCGAAGGGTAACTGTTCAGCATAGGCAGTCTTGAGGGTAGCCAAGTGTTGACCAGTACTCGATACATCTTGAACAATAATCATTGTCCCTAACCAATTTTGCTCCGTTATCCATTTCGCAGTGGGTACACCATAGTTATGCACAAGGTTACAAGGGATATCCTGCGCCAAGAATAAACGACAAAATGTATGGGCGAACGTTTCAGAGCTTTCGGTGGCCACCAACACCGTGATGCCCTCTCCGACAGAATGGATCGTAGCAAGGACCTGAGCGACCAAGGACTGTAAACGTTGGTCAATCACAGCAGCATCAATGAGAAGTTTGGTGGTGAATTGCATAGGTATCTCCTATGTAACTCTTATATTCTGTTTATCACCAAAGAGAGGTGAACCTTAAGTGACAGTTCTGTTGATACCTTCTATCGATCAGATTTTGAAGAAAGTGTAAACAAAGATGAAAGCAAGAAGCTTAAACAACCTCACTTCTTTTTCCGTTTGGCGTCTTTCCCAGCCAAAAGAGCTTCGATAACCAACAAAACGTCGGCTCCCCAAAGGTCCATCTGCCACTGGCGCAAGATACCCGACGCTGCTAATTCTTCCATATTTTTCGGCAAATCATATGCCAAGTCGCGGATTTCGTTGTTGGTTGGCAATAAAAAATCGTGTGTCCCCAATTCCTGTTGTTCGGTTCGCCATGTCCGTAAATGGTTGACCACTTCATTTAACCATTTGCTCCGTGAACGCTTGGTAGAACCTTTGGTCACCTTAGAGACAGGACGCTCATCTTCCAACCCCTTTTGGACCAAGTCCACCAATTCCTTCCACTTTTTAGACACAACACCACGATGTTTGTCATGAACGGCATTCAACACTTCGGCTTTGGTGGTCGGCAAATCCTTTGCCAGTGCAGTCAACACAGCGTCCGGTGCATAATGAAATACCGGCACATCACGTTGTTCTGCCCACGCATCTCGCGTCTCAAACAACAGTCGCAAGACTTTCAGAGACGCTTCGGATAAGGCATAGGCTTTTTTCACGCGGGTGTAATCTAGTCCATCGAATAAACGACCGTTCCAATCACGTTGGGTCAGACAGGTCGACTCTTCCAAGCAAGCTTCCAACAACCCCAACTTTTTCAGTTGCAGTTCCATAATTTCATGAATCGCCAGTAAATAATGGGTATCCATACGAGCGTAGTCAATGTGTTCCCAATACAACGGACGTCGAGACCAATCATGTTTTTGATATCGTTTTTCCAAACGAACGCCAAAGTGCTTTTGAATCAAGTCCGCCAAACCAAACTTTTCGTAGTTCAAAAACTGTGCCCCAATTCCAGTATCAAACAATGAATTTATCGAACAGTTGTAATCTCGTTTCAAACTTACAACGTCATAATCAGCACCATGCATCACCTTGAGAATCGAGGCGTCTTCAAACAGCGCTTTCATAGGTGAGAAATCGGTAATACTCAACACATCAACGATATAGTCTTGATTGGCATCGGAAACTTGTAAGAGACACAATTTTTCTTTGAAGTGATGCAATGAATCCCCTTCTAAGTCAACCGCCAATCGGGATTGGGTTGCCAAATGTTGGCACAGGGTTTGAAGGTCTTCGTTCGTCGTAATGATTTGCGGTTCTGTCGATAAAGTCATAGATATATCCTAATCAAATTGCACAACATTTACCATCTTTAAGGGGAAGAATTATGCCTAGACCAGTTCTCGTGACGGCAGGAGCAACCCGCAACCCCATCGACAGTATGCGGTCGATCACCGCTAATTCGACAGGAAAAACTGGTATCTCTATCGCCAAAAGATTGCTGGAAGCCCACATGGACTGTACACTGTTTGGGTCAAATGTAGCGCTATTGCAACCGCACTGTCCCACCAGTAAACTGGAGTTTTTCTCCACCCGCGACTTGTTGCAGAAAATGAAAGTGTGGATACTCGAGAATCCCACTGGCATCGTAATTCACACCGCAGCAGTCGGTGATTTTGAGCTGGTAGAAGCCAACGCAGGAAAAATATCATCTGGTCAAAACATTACCCTTTCTCTGCAACCTACACCAAAGATTGTCGATCAGATCAAAACATGGTCTGCAAACGTCTCTTTAATTTCGTTTAAAGCCGCCGCCCCCAACACAACACCCCATGACCTTGAAATGATTGCCGGCAAACAATGTACCCGAACCCATTCTGATTTGGTATTCGCCAATGTCTTAGGGGCAATCCAAACCAACATTTTGCTCTATTCCCCGACAGAGAAACAGTGGTTTGCCAAAAGAGAAGATGCCTTACAAGTGTTAATCGACACTGTTTTAGACTGGGGGTAAGATACCACATTGTCGTAAAGTGACTACAGTCTTGGCAACTGACTCTTCCAGAGAAACCGTACCGGTATCCAATCGTAATTCTGGTGAAGTTGGTGCTTCATAGGGTGCCGACACCCCAGTAAAGTTGTTTATCTCACCCCGTAACGCTTTGTCATACAATCCCTTAGGGTCCCGTTGAGCACAGACTTCAAGACTGGTGCTGACGTGAACCTCAATAAATCGACCCTCGGGCAAGGAGTGACGGATACGATCGCGATCTGCTTGGTAAGGGCTAATAAAGGCCGCTAACAAAATGACATTGGCGCCGGCAAACAATTTGGCCACTTCGCCAACACGACGGATATTCTCTTGTCTATCCTGCGCAGAGAATCCAAGATCTTGATTCAATCCAAATCGCAAGTTGTCACCATCAAGCACATAGGCTGAATGTCCCTCACGAACCAAAAAAGCCTCTACGGCACGAGCCACAGTTGATTTTCCAGAACCACTTAATCCAGTGAACCATACCACAGCCCCAACACCCAACTGTTGCTCTCTTTCTTCATCGGTTACGTTCGAACCATGCCAGCGAATGTTCTCGGATTTTTGTGTCATTGTATGCTCCATGTATCATTTTGTTGCAAAACATAGCCGATCAACCTATGCCATGTCTAACCTTGTTTCAAAAAGAAACATGATATGCTATGGAATTTGGCATGGAATATGCTAGTTAACAAACAGAAATTACAGACTGGGAGGTCATCATGAGTTGGGCACCAACAACAGCAACCAATAACGCGCAAGAAATTTCAATTGAATGGGTCAAAAATAACCTTGATAGTGGCAAGTTTGTGTTGGTAGATTGTCGCGAACAAAACGAATGGGATGCTGGACATATCGAAGGTGCACAATTCATGCCCCTGAGTCGGTTTGACATTGCTTCTATGAGTTTGGATCCAAATACACCCGTTGTGGTTTATTGTCGCTCTGGTATGCGATCTTTAAGAGCAACCACTCACTTGTTGCAACGTGGATACAAAGCGGCTTCAATGGTTGGTGGATTCATGGGTTGGAATCAATAAAGCAAACAATTGGGAGAAACCATGAAAATCAGTACGATTTTACTCGTTGCCTTTACCGCTATCATCCTTTGGAATCGCTTCGGACCCAGCATGGTTGATACCTCAGAGATTGACTTTGCACAAGCCGTCATCATTGATGTTCGAAGTCCAGGTGAATTTTCGGGTGGTCACGTAGAGGGTGCGGTCAATTTGCCGATTGATAGCATCACCGAAGCCGATGTCTTAAAACTGACGAGCAAAGAAAAACCCGTCATCTTGTATTGTCGATCAGGCGCACGTGCCTCAGCAGTTCAAAGTCGAATGGAACAATGGGGGTTTACATCGGTATATAACCTCAAAACACAATCTGGTGTGGAGAGTGCCTTGCAACAGTAATGCCCATATTCTAGTGAATATCAAGCGATCATCAAGGTATCCCACTTTCTAAATTGCAGAATACCTCCCTGTGGAATAAAATACGGTTTCACTTGGAGGTTTTGTGTTTTTTCTGTCACTGTTGTCTTTTACCCTAGCATCCCCTTCTGATCTCCCCAGTGGAGAATGTGCTTCAGACACGAAAACGAGCGCGGACCTCTCTGGGAAAGAACTGTACCTAACCCATTGTGCGGGCTGTCACCAAGCCGATGGTTCAGGAGAAGAAGGCTTCTTCCCACCGGTAGTCAACACCCCATGGGTAGAAAGTCCTAGTGCACTCACCGAAGTGTTGTTACGTGGCGTCTCCGGCACCATCTATGTAAACGAAAAACGCTATGCCAGTTATATGTCGCCCTACGGTAAAGACCTCTCAAACAAGGATATCGTCGCTATCGTTCAATATGTCCGCCAAGAACTGAACACCTATCCCACAGTCCCTTGGACCGAGTCGGATGTAGCCACTTTGCGCGCAAAACACCTCGACAGTACAGCCATCCGAGGACAAAAAGGACTCGATGCCCTGTTAACAACCACACAGAACACCGAGTCTACAACAGATGAGTAACGGTCGTCGTTACTGCGAAGGATTCAATCGATTCTTTAACAGTCTACTGGCTTTGAATACCGGCACATGTCGGATTGGGACGACAATCTCCACATCGTTCATCGGGTCGTATCCCACAAAAGACTTCCGATGCGATATCTGAAACGTCCCAAAACCAGAGAGCAGAATTTTTTTGTGCTCAATCAAACCCGATTCAATAATTCGAACCCATAGCTCGAGCATCTCACTGGCCTCTTTTTTGGAACAACCTTCTCTTTCAACGATTCGTTCAATCAGATGAGACTTGTTCCAATTTTCTAACATCTCCATTGAGGGACTCTTAATATCGGGCGTCATCAGGCTTTCCTCCTTTGGGCCAATCCTTGTGTTTATCGGCAAAGTCAGGTCGTTCTTGTACGGTAAAGTATGCTGCAATGTCATAGGCTTCTTGATCGGTCAATGACCCTCCTTGTCCAAATGGCATATTCCACTTGATAAATGAAGCC
>CAKZLX010000518.1 GCA_937127265.1 uncultured Pseudomonadota bacterium | reverse complement strand
GCTGACGATGAGTGTGACGGTCTCGATCAAAACTGCAATGGCACCGTGGACGATGGCTTCTCTGACCCTAATGAACCAAACGACAGTTGGACCTTTGGTGACTTTACAGCACTCAACTATCTCGGTCGCTTAGATGAAGATGACTATCTGATTGAGTTTGAAAATTACCATTCCGCAACCAGTGATGTCGATACCTTTGTCTTTTTTAGTGACGATGGCATTGGTTGGGACTTCGACTTTACCATCAACCTGTGGGATGTCCCAGCAACACTCGACTTGGCTATGAGCGTAGAAGGATTCGATGAACAAGGTGTATCTATGGGGGTGGTTGCCACAGCCACTAGCAACGGTCCTGGTACAGACCTCGAACTCACGTATGAAGGTGGGACAACTGGTTCCGACACGGGATACTACGTACTCACCATTACCGGTGTCGGCAGTGAGTGTAGCATTCCCTATCAAATCAAGATTGAAGATACCTAAAACTAGCGTAGTTCAAATCCAACCGACAAGGTTACAAAGTTCAGCCAATTAAGTACATACCCATCTTTTCCTTGATCGGGTGTATTGTCGGTTCCTTCGGCACCACCACCAATATAGCGAAGATTAACAAAGGCATCGGTTCCCTGTTGAAGATGGATCCCACCGCGCACAGAAGCATCGAGAATTGCCCCTACGATGTCGGTGTTCGAACCATTGATGTACTTAATCGGTGCAAAAGAACCGGCGGCATCAAATCCCCACCATTGGTTATTTTCTCGTTCAAACTTCCCTTGCATGGCCAGCAGTGGTACTGGGCCGATGTCACGGTTGGTATTTTGCAACTCACCATTTTGAGAACGGAAGTCCAAGGTGGCATTTCGAATTTGAAGGGCAACACCAAATGACAATTGTTCGGCAGTTCCCTCACGCCAGTCATACATGTAGGTTCCACGGTAATAATCAAAGCCATATCGAAATTCCATTGGTGTTCCTTCGGCAAAGATCACCGAATCAAACTGTAAATCTTGGTAGGCTTCATTGGTACTGAAAATATCGCAAGGCTGAAATAGAAAGGTCAGGTGATGACGACCTTCATGTTGAAACCCCATTTCTAAGCGCTGGAAACGGAATAAATTGTCTTGACCACCATCTTGGATAAAATTGAAGTCTGTGCCTTCTTTTCCCAACTGAATACGATGGGTAATTGGTGCCAAAAATCCAATTTCATAGTGAGGATGAATCGTCCACGCTGAATCGGGAACGTTAAGAATAGACTCGGTACTCTGAGCCATGGCAGTAGATAATAAACCAGCAACTAGAAATGACATAACCTCTCCACGGTATAGCAATATAATTCATCTCTCTTGTAGTCCATTTCTATTCAAAGCCAATTCTCGACTGTAAAATTCACACCATACCGTCAAAATTGAGATAGATTGTATACAAACACTTTATTATCCAGAGAAACAGAATGAACTCTCGACAACGACAGTCCCAACAAAGCACACAATCCCGTGAAACTACAGCATCTCGGAACCCTGCTGAAAGTGCACCCCCTGAAGAACAACGTTCGGGCATGTGGGGTTGGTTGCAAAATACGGGTGACTGGATTGCTGACAAATACAACGATGTATCGACTGGTGTCAGTGACTGGGCTGGTGGCGTTCGAGACAGCGCCAATGAGATTTGGGACATTGTTGAATCCAGTAATTTTGAGGCCAAAGATGGCATCTGGAGTTTGGACACTGATCTGGATGAAATCCAAGATGTGATAGCCATGGAAGGCATCTCTCTCGATCGTGAAGCCTCCGACAATCAAGTCCGCATGGAGATTGACCGTAACAGTGGCACCCTCACCTTAAAGTGTTCCAATTTGGCGATCAACGCTTTGGCTTTTGAAGGGTTTACTGTGCAATCCGTTTCTTTATCAGATGTCAACATTCAAGTCGAAAATGCTTCGATGGATGCTGGTTTCTTAGGCACCCTTTCCGCCAAAAAAGGCGGCTCCGATAATGCACCGCAAAACGTGCGCTTACATGCCGGCAGTATTACAGGTCGTGGCATCACTATCCAAGATGCCAGTATCAACAATGGACAAGCAATCACCCTTGAAGAATTACGACTGGAAAACTTCCAACTGAATGCCAACGGTT
>CAKZLX010000517.1 GCA_937127265.1 uncultured Pseudomonadota bacterium | reverse complement strand
TCACTGACCACTAGACCGCCAGAGTCCAAAGAGGCACTCCAACTGACCCCAAAGTCTTGGCGATTAATCTCGGTTGTCGCAACTGTTGCAACGCGTGTATTTCCCCAACCATCAGTGATCGGTCCTTTGAATGATGTCAGATCGAGGGTGACGGTTTTGGTGACATCGCGAATGGTTAATTCACCTTCTACAGTGTATCCTTTATCGTGAGAACCTTTGATTTTTTGGCTAACAAAAGTCATCTTGGGGAAGGAAGCGGCATCGAAAAAGTCATCGGCTTGAAGGTGGGCATCACGTTTGGCGTCATTGGTGTCGACACTGGAAATGTTGACTTCTCCATTGAGAGCGGTAAGTTTCCCTTTTTTATTGATCTCAATGTTCCCAGAAAACTCACCAAAAGAGCCTTCGACAGTGGAGATCATCATGTGGGTGACTTCGAAACCGACTTCGGAGTGACTGGAATCAACAGTCCAAGTTTCCGCAGTGACTACGGAGGGAAGCAGAGTACTCAACAACAGAGCAGAAGTATAGAAGAATTGTTTCATGGTATTTCCTTGGGTTGAAGGTTCATCAGTGAACATAAACAATCTAGTCAGAAAATATTTTGAAACAATAGACTAAAATAGAAACAAATAGTTGCTTTTTTGCAACAAAAGTATCGGTTAATAAACAGTATGAATCTCAATGACCTACATACGTTTGCCACGGTGGTGAAGTCTGGCACTTTGACCCAAGCCGCCAAGACACTTTCAGTACCAAAGTCCACAGTCAGTCGTCGTTTGACCCGTTTGGAGGATGACTTGGGCGTAGAACTATTTTCTCGTTCTGCACGGAAGATGGTGCTGACCCAAGACGGACAGGCTTTCTTTGAGCGGATTATTGGCTCTTTGGATGCCATTGTGGAAGCCCAACGAACCTTGCAAGAACAGAGCATCGAGCCCGAAGGTGTTTTACGGATTACCACCACCGAAGGCTATGGGCAAACACCAGCATTCTTGTCTTGCTTGTCTTCGTATCTTGAACAGTACCCCAAAGTGCAAATTGATTTGGTGTTGACATCTAGGGTGACCAATTTGGTGGAGGATAAAATCGATGTCGGTTTTCGACTGTATACTGGACAGTTACCAGGTGATGCCAGCACGATGTCACGACGGTTGCACAAAGTGACTTCTGGTCTTTATACCAGCCCAGATTATCTTGAGCGGCATGGTGTGATCGAAACCCAGCAAGATTTAGGCAAGCATCGCTATATTGCTTTTGGAACGGTGGATTTTGCCAAGCATCGGTGGTTGTATGACGGGGTGGTCAGTCCGATTACACCTGACCTACCATCACCTTCACTAGTGGTCAACAACACAGCCACCTTGACCCACTGTGCTTTGGTGGGCATGGGTGTTTGTATGTTGGACCAGATCGCTGCCGAGAAGTTTGTTGAACGAGGCCAGTTGGTACGGTTGTTACCACGATGGTCACAAGAGATTGCTAAAGTCAGTTTGGTCTGGGTGGCTAGTAGACACTTGTCGGTGAAAACACGTTCCTTTATCAACCACGCTGTGGCCTCTTTAGCAACACCATCATAAAGAAAGTGACAACTGTGGGGTGGAGATGAAGCGAAAATTTGGTTGGGTTATCGTGATACTGTTGTTGGTCGGTTGGGGGCTATATCAAATCCCACAACCATCCAATGATCGCGACTGGACCATTGATCAACAGAAAATCCCACACGTAACGATTGCTGGCGATCAAGTCACCATCCAGAATGTGCGTGATTTTCAGTATCAGAGTACCACCGATTATCAACGACGGTTCATTACCCGACAGTTTCAATTGTCCCAGGTTCGTTCGGTTGATTTTATTTTGTCGCAGTTTGCTGAGTGGCGGGGGATGGCGCATGCTTTTCTGACCTTTGGGTATGCGGTAGAAGGCAGTCCAGACTTGGAGTATTTGGCGATTTCAGTAGAGATTCGAAAAGAGAAGGGCGAAGAGTATTCACCCATCTGGGG
>CAKZLX010000516.1 GCA_937127265.1 uncultured Pseudomonadota bacterium | reverse complement strand
TTGTCTTATCCGAAAGGGTTTGGCAATTCGGGCTACAATTGGAAACTTCTTCGAAGAAGCATCCCAAGCGGTCACATCACCTGAAATCGCCACGATTGGGGTTTGTGGATGAGAGATATCTTCTAGCAATTCTAATCCCGAACAATCTGGCAATCGATAGTCCACCACCAACATATCAAAGGTGGGGTTCTTGGCGATCGCCTGTCGAGCCACTTCACCAGACTGTGCCCAAGTCACCAACATATCCACGGACTCCAACTCTTTTTTCAACATCGCACCCAAATGTTCATTGTCTTCAATCAATAACACCTGCAACATCGACTGCAGATTGAGTTTTGATAAATCAAACGGCTGGGTCTTCTCAATACTCATTGACGTTTGTTTGCTTGGAATAAAGAGTTGAAACAAACTGCCCTTGCCTGCTTCAGATTGAATATGCAGTCTTCCGCCGTGAGCCGCAGCACACATCTCCACACTAAAGAGCCCTAGTCCTGACCCCTTTTCTTTGGTGGTAAAGAAAGCCTCCCGAACCTGTTGTACCTCTTCGGAACTCATCCCCTTTCCGTTATCGGACACCCAAAATTGAACGCCCCCCTCTACCACGTCACAACCAAACTCAATCCTTGGCTTGGATACGCCAGCAACCGCATCAATCGCATTCAAGCCCAAATTGAACAAAGCATCAAAAACCCTCGACCGGTCTAATAACACCGGTTGATAGACCGACGTAGGCTGATAGTCCAATACAGTGCCTTGCTGTATCCGAACCGTCAAGGCTTTACGTAAATCATCCATAATTCGTCGAGGACGAACCAGTTTGAGAGCTTTGGGATTGTTGCGAACCGATGACAAAATCTGAGAAGTACGCTTACCAGCTCGAAAAGCCGTATCGGCAATTTCTTCTGCCAATTGCTGTCCTTCTTCTTCTAGTTCAGACATCTTCAATAAATCCGCCAGTGCCATAATCGACGCCAAGTGATTATTGAGATCGTGGGCAACGGTGGTCGACAATTTCCCCATAATTTTGATTGTACCCTCTTGTAGCAGTTGCGCCCGTAAAGCGCGATCTTCGGTCACATCACGAGCCGTACAAACCCAAACATCATCATCGGAAAAAGGAATACTCTGCATCACAATTTCACAAATCCGCGAAGGCTGTTCGGGTTGAGATGGAATCTCCCAGTCAGATCGCGTACCCTCTTCTTTTCGTATATTCCAAAAGGTCAATGGAATATCGAGCATCCATCCCTGATCGCCAATACGAAGATTTCTCCCTAGCCAATCTTGCATTATTGGGTTCACGTCGAGCACTTGACCTCGTTGGTCTAAAATGAGCATACCATCTTGAGATGCCTGAAAAATCGTTTGCCATTGAGACTTTTCTCGTTGTGCTCGAATCAGCGATTGTCGTAACTGTTGTGTTGTATAGGTCATCAAAATTTGAATCCCCAACACCAAGATTGGAAAAACCAAATAATCAACACTCATCATCTCCACATTTGGAGCATTGGGCAACCCAAACTTCCATTGCCAAAACGACAACAAGGATGCCAAGGTCGTTGTTAAACCAACAAACCACCAAATTTGAGACAGTGGCAACACCATCCCAGCAAAAATAATAGCGACGGGCAACATCAAAATTGCCACATCAAAAATACCGGCACCGATGTAAGCCGCGGTAAAGGCCACCAACATAATCGCCGAGGTCATCACCCATGCCGAGGTGTTATAAAACCGCCGCTTCATCAACCAAAAATTAAACGCGGTCACCACCAACACAAACAACGACAAACTGCGAATGATAATCGCATCAAAAAATATTGTGAGGCCAAACAGTAGAACTGCAAACACAAAAATAATTGTCGACATCACATAAAGTGTACGCTTGGACTCACCGTATAAAGAGGCTGTAAAAGACTTTGGCAAAGAAAATAATGAGAACATATTGCTGTTCATGGTATCAAAGTAGGGCTTTAAACACACTAATTTTCTAGCGCCTTGTTGTGTTCACAGATTGGAAAAAGTACCCTTTTAGAATTAGGGTATATTGTCCCTCTTTACATCCCTAGATTCGGAGTTTTTATGGCAGTCAATCGCGCCTCAGTCGTCGATGCCAATTTCATTGACTTTGTGAACCACCTTCAAACACTTCCTCACACACCCAGTGAGCATCCAGACACAAAGGAAGTCTATGGTCTGGAAGGATGGGAGATTGTTGATATTTTTCATACTATGATGCAGTCTAGGCACTTGGACTTTAGAGCGCGTGAGCTCAAGAAAACGGATCGAAGTTTCTATACGATTGGTTCAAGTGGTCATGAAGGCAACGCCTGTGTAGCAAAAGCCATGAGACATACCGACCCTGCATTCTTGCATTATCGTTCGGGGGCGTTTTATTTACAGCGTGCCAAGCAAGTCGACTCTGTATCAGGCGTTTTCGATGTGCTCAAAGGTATCGTCGCTTCCACGGAGGAACCGATTGCTGGTGGACGACACAAGGTATTTGGATCTGTACCCTTAAACATCCCGCCCCAAACATCGACTATTGCCTCCCATCTTCCCAAAGCCGTTGGCGCCGCTTTTACAATCGCCAGAAAGAACCGCCTGCAACAACAGCAACAAACAGACCAGTCCATTGTGGTTTGCACATTTGGAGATGCCAGTTCCAACCATTCCACGGCCTGTGGTGCCTTCAATGCGGCATCCCTGACCGACTATCAAAACTTACCCTGTCCAGTGTTGTTTGTTTGTGAAGACAACGGTATCGGTATTTCGGTTCGCACACCCAAAAATTGGATTGAGCAACGCTTTGCTCCCAATCCAGGACTCAAATACTTCTCTGCCAATGGCTTAGACATCTTGGAATGTCATCAAGTCGCCAAAGAGGCCGTGGAGTATGTTCGACGCACCAGAAGACCCACCTTTCTACATATCAAACTGGTCCGTTTACTGGGTCATGCAGGTTCAGATGTGGAACGTCTCTATCGAAGTCAAGAAGAAATCGAACGATTAGAAGCCACCGACCCCTTATTGAAAACAGCCCACACAGTGTATCGACTGGGATTGATGAATACCGAAGACATCTTGGCGATGTATGAAGCAAC
>CAKZLX010000515.1 GCA_937127265.1 uncultured Pseudomonadota bacterium | reverse complement strand
GCATTAACTTTTCCACTGTTGGGGCCGTTGATGATCACCGTCATGCTCTCGGTGATCTCTTCTGAAGAGGAAATTGAAGGTCCTTTGGAAGTTCCGATCGTTGGTGTTGAACATGCCCCCAATTTGTTGCGATTTTTAAAAGAGCAGGGTGTTGTGGTCGAAGAGCCCACTACCGAAATGCGTGAAAATCCTCATGAAGTGGTTCGTCGAGGCGATGAGGCGATGATCTTAGAAATCACCGCCGATTTTGGTGAGGCTTTTCAAGGGGGGGAGTCTGCCAAGGTGATTTTGGTGGCCGATGAATCCAAACGAAGTACACAGGTCGCCACGTCACGTCTAAAATCGATACTGGGCGCCTACAATTCTCGGGTGAGTACCCTGCGTTTGTTGTCAAGAGGAGTTTCTCCACAAGTGATGAACCCTTTGTATGTGCACACTGAAGATCTAGCGACCCCACAAACCCGCGCCTCGAATATTTTGGAAATGATAGGGATGTTTTTGATCATGGCGGCTTTTGGGTGCAACATGTATATTGCCATCGATGCGACAGCAGGCGAGCGAGAACGGGGTTCTTTGGAACCTTTACTTTTACAACCGGTATCACCATTGGCACTGGTGTTGGGAAAGTGGCTGAGTACAGTCGTTTTTGGTATATTGGGTGGTCTCCTTACCTTGCTCTGTTTGACGGTCGCGATGCATCAGTTACCCCTCGAAAATTTGGGATTACGGTTGGTTCTCGGTACCAATGAAGTTGTACAAATGTTGTTGCTGTCGATCCCTTTGATTTTGTTTGCTGGTTCAGCCCAATTGTTATTGGCAACGGTGGCCAAATCATTCAAAGAAGCCCAAACCTATTTATCAACCACCATGTTATTACCCATGCTTCCAGGGCTATTTGCTTCCATGAAACCGATGGAACCATCGTTGTGGATGTCGGCAGTACCTGCCTTGGGTCAACAGGTGATGACCAGTATGGTGCTTCGAGGAGAAGAGGTATCCTCTGCTTATTGGGTTGTTTCCACAGGGGTGTCGATAGCACTCACCACCATTTGTTTGGTTATTATGGTTCGGGTCTTGGGTTCAGAGTACTTGTTTCGCAAAGGGAATTGAGTACTGGTTCTACAAATGGATTGTCTAAATATCATGGACAAATGAAGATTAGACAGGATTCTTGTAAAGACGATCGTTTTTGTCCCAGTCGCAACTTTCTATAACAGAAACCAATAATTTGTTGTCCGAAAATCGATTTGGTTACCGTGTAGTGATGGGGAGGTTTATTTTTATAAGTCAAAATTTGTCCGTTCAAAATTGATTATATGAAATATAGTATATAATAGTTTTGCTGCGGTGTTTTAATGGAATCTGTGGTTCTATGTTGGTGTATGTTCTTTTACAATTGGGGGTGTGAATGGAGGCCTATTTGGTGGATTCGGAATTGTTTTGGTGTTGTTTGGCAGTTGGTGAGAGGAGATTTAAAGGGCTTGAGCAGGTGTTGGCCTACCTGAAAAAGAAAGAAGAATTGCAAGGCGATTTTTATTCGCCAACCATCATATCTGACATTGAGGTGTTGTATCAGAGTGTGATTGATGCAGAGACTGATTTTTGGATGTGGCTTACAGAATTGGGTGGACACTTTGAACAGTGTAAACAATATCTCGATGTGTATGAAACTATGACTCGAATTTGGCGGGTTGTAAACAGCATTAAAAAATCTGTCAATCGTCGTTTGTGGATGGGACAAATGTCGTTGTCTGCAAATAACAACTCTTTTGACAGGTGGTCATGATGTGGTGACTATGTCAATGATACTGTAATGATAGTGTTATGACATGAGTAGTAGAGAGGGACTTTTTGTCCCTTTCTTTGTTTTTTAGTATGATGAGTGCTTATAACGGTTCAACTTCATGTAGTTTCAAGTCTGGTGCATTATCAAGAGCATAGTTCAATGACCACAACGATTCAGACAACAAGACCGGTTGGTTGTTGCGATCTCTGAGAACAGGATAGTCGCGACGGGCCTCCAACCATTTGATGGTCTCTTCTGTTCCTTCCACCCAGCGAGCAAACTGGAAGGAGAGCATCTCTAAAATGACATTGACTCGATACTCATTTTTGAGGCGTTCTTTGAGCACTTCAAACTGAAGCATCCCCACCGCACCCAAATAAGGTTCAGAACGTCCACGGTGTGGGTGATAGAAGATTTGGATCACCCCTTCGTGGGACAGTTGGGTCAAACCGGCGTCCAATTGTTTTTTCTTTAAGGGGTCTTTGAGTACTACCCGAGAAAAATGTTCGGGGGCAAACCGTGGAATACCATCAAACTTGAGTCGACCTTTGCCAGATAAGGTGTCGCCAATACGCAATTTTCCAGGATCATATAGACCAACGATGTCTCCCGGATAGGCGTTGTCTACAATTGAACGTTCCTGTGCCATAAAAGAGTGCGGTTTTGCCAATTTGAGTTTGTCTCCATTTCGACCAATGATAACCGACATGTCTCGTTCAAAAGCACCTGATACAACCCGCATAAAGGCGATGCGATCTCGGTGTTTTGGATTCATATTGGCTTGGATTTTGAAAATAAAACCACTGAATCGTTCTTCGCTTGGTTCAATGACATCCCCTTCAATGGTTTTGCGAGAAGAGGGCGGTGCGGCTTTTTCTGTCAGAAAGCGCAACAGTGGTTCAACCCCAAAGTTGTTCATCGCTGAACCCCAAAATACCGGTGAGAGTTTACCATCCAAGAATTCTTTGTCGGTGAATTCATCGCCTGCCATTTCCACCAGTTCCATTTCTTCGGAGACTTGATCGTGTAATTCTTCTCCAATTAATTCAATACACTCATCCCATGGTATGCGTTTACTTTTGGCAGCAACTGCCCCATGGCGTTCTCCCTCAAATAAGATGGCTTCTTTACTGCGCAAGTCGACCACCCCTTTGAATTCCTTGCCCATGCCAATAGGCCAGTTCATCGGCACCACTTTGAGCCCCAAGGTATTGGTGACATCATCCAACAGTTCCAATGGATCCATCCCAAACCGATCGAGTTTGTTCATGAAGGTAACAGTAGGCAACTCTCGTAAGCGACAAACCTCAAACAGTTTGAGTGTACGCGCCTCCACCCCTTTGGCGTGGTCGATCAACATCACTGCAGAGTCTACGGCTGCCAACACACGGTAGGTGTCTTCGGAGAAGTCGGCGTGTCCAGGGGTATCCAAGAGGTTTAAAGCCGCACCCAAATATTCGAACTGCAACACGGAGGAGGTGACTGAAATTCCACGTTGTTTTTCCATTTCCATCCAGTCTGAGACGGCGTGGTTGTTGGCTTTTCGAGATTTTACTGAACCAGCCATGTGAATGGCACCCGAATAGAGCAGCAACTTTTCGGTCAGAGTTGTTTTCCCAGCGTCGGGGTGAGAAATAATACCAAATGTGCGTCGGCGTTTGGCTTCTTTGGCGATGTCCATAGTGTACCTCGTTTGATTGAGCAAAAACTAACGTACTACTCGGACTTTCTCAACCTCTGAGACTGTTCTTCTCAGTATGAGAACCGATTATTCTTTGGCATCAAAACCTAAGGCGACACTGTTGATGCAATAGCGAATACCCGTTGGCGGTGGACCATCGTTAAATACATGCCCCAAGTGTGCATCACAGGTACTACAGCGAATCTCAGTTCGAATCCGTCCATAACTGGTGTCAAGAACCTCCTTTAAGTGACTTCCTTCAAGTGGTTCAAAGAAACTGGGCCAACCACAGCCTGATTCATATTTGGCATCTGATTTGAACAAGGGGGTTTGACAGCAAATACAGTGAAAAGTGCCGATTCGTTTCTCGTTGAGGAGGGCACCGGTCCATGGTGGTTCCGTACCTGCTTCACGGGTAATGTGATAAGCCTCGGGACTGAGTATTTTTTTCCATTCATCATTACTCTTTTTCATTGTCACTCCATATCTTGATTGTTCATAGCCTATTTTCGATCTGGAAAAAGGAATCCAAAAAACAAAAAATCTCACCACCGAAGTGATGAGATTCTCGATTGGTATTCTACACTTGTTAGAACACCTGTAGCTAGTGCACTAGATTACTTTTGCTTGGCAGCAGCTTTGGCAGCAGGCATTTTCTTTGACCATGCAGCACGAGCAGCTTTAGTCATACCGATGTTTGAACGGATCCAAGCCATAGTGTCTTTTTCCAACTCTGAGTACTCACCGTCTTCAAATACGATTTCCAACAAAGCATCAACATCATCAACACCGATCATTTGACGACCACCCAAAGAACCTTTGTCGTAATCTTCTTCAGAGATTTCGCCACGGGCTTTAGTGATGTTAGCGTCAACACATTTCAATGCAAACTTAACCAAGTTGAAATCCAATTCGTCTTCACCAATCTTGGTTGTACGAGGACCTTTCTTTTTGTTTTCTTTTGCTTTAGCTTTTGCTTTTGATTTCTTCTCGCCAGCTTTTTTAGCTTCTTCTTTTGCATCTTCTTCACGTTGAGCAGCTTGTGTAGCACGTCCACGCTCAAGAGCCCAGTCACGAAGCAATTGTGCGAATACTGCACGTCCTGCATCAGTGAACTCGTACTCTTCACGGATGTGAGCAGCTGCAGCTTTTTCAGCATCTGAGTATTTACCGTCTTTTGCAATTTCTTCGAAAAGGTCACGAGCTTCATCAGTGATGATGTGAGCGTGTGCTTCACCGCGTTTTCCTTTACGTCCTTTGCCTTTTACTTCGACAGCTTGGTCAGCAAGAGCAACGAGGGTTTTAAAATCTTTATAGCGTTTGTAGCTTTTCTTTTTTTCAGCCATTTTGGTTTCTCCAAAAACAGTTATGATTGTTGTAAATGTACACCGAAAAGATGTAACTGGGTAAAACTTACAGGATTTCGAAAATTGTGTCAAGAAAAAAAATAAATAGAACGATTTTTTCTGTGATGAGTGTAGTGACAGATTCTAGGCGTATTTTAAAGTGACACCTTCACGGGCACCAAAGACGGTCAGTCCTCCGTTAAAACGAGCGACTCTTTCACGACACTCTTGAATTTTTCTATCGACCATATCATCAGAATGCATTGGGTCGTGGTGGGTAATGGCTAAGTTTTTGACTTGTGCTTCCAAACAAACGTCGACCAGTGTATTGGCGCGTGCATGCCCCCAGTTGATTTTAGAGGGGTATTCTTCATCTGTGTATTGACCGTCGGCAATCACTAGATCGGCGCCCGAAAGGAAATTTAACAATTCGGGAGGTGCGCGTCGGGGAATACTGGTATCCTCTAAGGTGGCGTCACGGTTTAAAAGGAGCATGTCTAGTTCATTGTCGGTTGAATAGACTACTTTTTTGCCTTTGTAGGAGATGGAGTAGGCCAATGACCCACCTGGATGATGGGTGTTAAAAAAGTCAACACTCACTCCGTTGATGTCTTTTTTGCCGTTGTCTAAATGGTCTGGTTGGATGTGCGAACCTAAGTCACTGAATTGTACAGGGAAATATCGATCTTGCATTTGTCCGTGCAGCAGTTCGAAGATTTTTCGATCGTTGGCGTTGGTACCGTAAATCTTCATGATGCTGCTACCTGAGTATGCAGGAATAAAAAATGGAAAACCTTGAATATGGTCCCAGTGAGAATGACTAAACAACAAGTGGGCTTTGATCGATGGGTGCCCTTGTCGATTGAGAATGTCTTGACCCAAACTTCGCATGCCGGATCCACCATCAAGGATGAACAACTCTTCGCCTGCCAGTACTTCAATACAGGCAGTATTCCCACCATATCGTTGTGTGGCGTGTCCGGGTGTAGGAATCGAACCTCGCACCCCCCAAAATGTTACATAGATGCCCATTGTACTCCCTGATGGTAAATCAGTACGATATCCCCAATTTGCAAGGTGTCACCATCTCGAAGAGCGACAGAGTGTACTTGGATGCCGTTGAGCAATAAACCGTTGTGGGAATCCAAGTCGATACAGTAGGTGTCGTTGCTCTTGGTAAACAACTTGGCGTGTTTGCGAGAGACTCGACTGGATAAGAATCGAAGGTCTGCTTCCGTACTTCGACCGATGATGTGTTCTCCACGTTCAATGACGATCGTTTGTGGGGCTCCGGGGCCTTTGATTTGCATGAAAACATCGCGACGTTGTACCGGTTTGGGTGTAAACGTCTTACTGGGGTTGAGGCGTACGGTGTTTTCAAAATCGTCTTGCATGGATATCCTATTTTATACAATTTATCTCAAAAACAGATTCTTGCAAAAATCATTACAATATGGTTTCTATGTTACCATTATCGAAGACAAGTTTTGCATCAAAACCATCGGATGTCTTGGTGTAACGGAAGCAAGCAAGGTAAGATCCACTTTTTCCACTAGAGAGATTGTGGTGCCGTTCAAGGAATCGTTTTCCGACTGAGTAATCAACGCACATGGCGTTTTTCTTGGGGCCTAGCCATTGCAAAGGACCTTCCTCAGGTGAAAATGTCGCCGGTATATTTCTTTTTTCGGGTGGTGTAAGGTCGATGGGGTCGTTGGGATAGGGTGCTTTTCTCCAATAGTGTCCAAAGACTACAACCTGGTCATCTTGATAGTTGGTCCACCAAGGATCACGTTTGACATAGCGCGTTTTCTTACCCGCTTCATAAGGGGCTTGATGTGGACCAAGACGACGTTCTTTTCCAGAGGTGATCACTTTGATAGGATTTTGGTTTTGTTCAATCAATTCTGCTTCGATACGGATTGGGTGAGCACGACTTTGACGTTTGAACCATGTTGATGGGGTCAGGTTCTCTGTGTTTTCCTCAGGATTTTTGTTGAGGTAGTCTCTCACTTGAGTGGCGATTCTGTCTGTACACTGTTGTTCATATTTGCTGAATAATATATCGGCAGTTTGCGTTTTCGATTGGATCTCGTGGATTGCATCGTTGTCCCAACAGGCATGCACGATTCGGATTCCGGGTGCACAAATTGCAAGGGGGAGAGGTCGCAAGAAGTTTCGAATTTGGTCTCGTTCCTGTTGGGTGTGTAAGAGATACTGGGGTTGAATGGATGATGGGTCATCTTTGTTGACCAATTCAACTTGTCCATGAAACCATTCGTTTCCAGCTTTGACTTTGGGTCTATCGTCTGTAAAGTTTGGATCGGGGATCAGTAGATTGAGTTCATGATTGCCTTGTATACAAAAGGCGCGACCTTTCTTCATGAGGTGTTTTACTTTTTTATATACTGCCCATGAGTTTGTGCCTCGATCAAACAAATCTCCAACAAAGATGAGCACTCGATCTTCAGGATGCTCTCCATCTTCGTTATAATTAAGGTGTTTCAACAGTGTATTCAGGGCTTCGATTTCGCCATGAACATCACCAATGATATCCAGTTTGGTGTGCTCAATGGATTGGATAAGCATTGCGCCTCCGAAGAAAAAGGTTGATGGAAGACCATTTGGGAACACCTTGTAAACCAAAGAGGTGTTGCTTTTCGGAAGAGATACCGATTAACCTAACACTAGGACAGCGAGATCATTTAACAGATTGGAATGTTCGGCAATATAACCGGCCTTCTCAGCTTGTTTTAAGGGGTGGCCGCATCCACAAACAACTGTTTGAGGTACTCGTAATTGAGGTGCCAAGTTTCACCTGCGCCTTGGCAAGTGGCCTGATCCATCGAGACAGAATCAGTGCAGAAGCCATTTCCTGGAGCCAAATTGTGAGTTGTCAAACTGAAGGTATGGATGATTTCATTGCCTTCATCTAGAATGTGAACTTCACGCCATGGACTGCTACTGGGTTCTGGAGAGAGAGCGTGCCAAGTATTCCAGATGTCATCGGTGGTGTTGTCTTGTACAACTGGTAAGGTGTCAGTGATACTGCTCATCCCTGCTTCATAACCGATTTGATTGACACCCAAAATAGTGATGTTTAAGGATGGGAATTCAGTTTGCAACTCTGCTTGCATTTGTTGAAGATAGCCAAACTGGCTACGACAGTAACCTCACGTCGCTTTGATAAAATACCATCCACTGATTTGTTGGAGGTAATCACGTGGGGATATATTTTGACCTGCTGTTGATGAAGCCAGATTGACGTCAATCAAAGAGAAGTCGGCGACTGCATTGGCACCTGGACCTAAAGAGCCAGTATCCGAACCGGTGTCTGTTCCTGTATCCGAACCGGTGTCAGCGATGCCTGTATCTATAGATCCCGTATCTGTGTCCGTGTCAACAGACCCCGTATCTGTATCGACCGAATCTGTGTCCGTATCCGAACCGGTGTCAGATGTGTCTGTATCCATAGTTCCTGTGTCTGTGTCGACCGAATCTGTGTCGGTATCCGTAGAACCAGTATCTGTGGTTGTTACACCTGTATCCTCAGGCTTCTCTTCTTCACCATCGCCACAACCAGTGGCAGTCCAAACTGAAAAGCCGAGTAGTGTGTTGATTAACCATGTACGCGAAATCTGTGTCATACCAAAAATGTAGCACATTTTGTCACTGACAACCAAATTAATTCTGTTGGTCACTGTCTACCTGCAAGCACCAGTTCGCTTGTTGAATTGTCATTCGTATCTGAGAGAGGGTATCGAAATCTTCATTCGATACAGATTTATCGATTTGTTGGCGTTGAGGGTGGTTGATCCATTTTATGGTACGTTGATGTGTGCCGTCTGACCACAAAAGGGTATTGTCACTTTGGATTTGAATGGTGTGATTGTTCCAATAGAGTGTTCCAGTCATTTGTACCGAAGCATGATTGTTAAAGGAGAGTTGAGCCCGTTGACTGGCATCATCATGGTGAGCATGACTGGCTTGTTCGATAAAAGTTTGTCCGGTTAAGGAGTGTCCTTGTCCTTTCAATATATAGGTTTGCTGCTGGTGCTGTTGGAAAGGCAGTGTGCGACCAAATACCGGTATGGCGTGGTACTCTTGGTGCTGACAGTGTTTTTCTAAAGAGGGGCGATGCTCTACTTGTAATTGTTGCTGTCGACTGTCTTTCAACTCATCTGCTATCTTCGGTAGGTCGATAGTTTGTTGTTCTGGATCAGTACCACATAGCCATCGTTGATGATCGTCGATGACTTGAGTGAACACACTGTTACGCAATCGAATCTCTCCACCCCGATGTCCGTTACCCTGAAGTGTTTGTTCTGTGTGAATACGCAAGCACCAATAGAGTTCATCTCGATATGAATTTAACGGTTCGCTTTGTACAGACCACCACGAGAGTCTTTGTTGACCGGCGTTGAGGGTTCGTTTTTTGGCGTTGATAGATCGCATATTGATTGGGCTACGATGCCCGCCCTGACAGTCTAAGGTTCCTATTTGTCTATGGACTTGGGCAAACCCACTGTCGTGATATTGTGT
>CAKZLX010000514.1 GCA_937127265.1 uncultured Pseudomonadota bacterium | reverse complement strand
TGTGGCATGAAAGACGTCGCCTATTTCATCAGCAGTTGTCTCTCGGAAACAGAATGGGCAAAACGAGAACAGAACATCTTAAAACACTATTTCCAGACCTTGCGAAAGGCGCTTTCAACAGACATCAATGGAGAAGCCCTTGAAACAGAATGGCGAGAATTATACAGGTTTGCCATCGCCGATTTTCAACGGTTTATTTTGGGTTGGAGTCCCCACCACAGTAAAAACAACCCCTATACCCAACAGATTACCAATGCAGTCATCGAACAGGTTCAGACTGAACTGCTCACTGTTGCCAAAGAAGCAGCCAAGATGGCTGGAGCCTACATCCTGTCCAAATGGCAGGGTACATTTTCCATTCAAAGCAAAGGCATGCCCAGTGAAGCCGCTGACATTGTGACCGAAGTCGACGAACAGGCACAATCAATCATTTTGCAACACTTGGCCTCCACCACCACAAGATATGACCTTGGCTTATTGGCAGAAGAAGGAGAGTCCGATGACTCTCGATTTGAAAAACATGCATTTTGGACGATTGACCCGCTAGATGGCACTTGGTTCTTTGCCCATCAACAAACCGGGTTTGCAGTCTCGATTGCTTTTGTTTTACAGAGTGGACAGTCGATACTCGGGGTTGTTTATGACCCTGTGTCCTCAAGATTATTGGCGGGTGGTATTCAAACTGCACAGAATACACCGGATACAACGCCTACGTCTAAGCATCAAATCACTCTAATTGTAGACCGTGGGTTTGAAAAACATCCTTGGCATCCTCTTTTATCGACAACCTTTACCATCGTCTATATCGGTGGAGCCGTCATGAATGGAATGGGCTTATTGAACCATCGGCGGGCTTTTTACATGAAGCCGCCAAAAAAACGCCAAGGTGGTTGTGCAATCTGGGACTTGGCAGGTATTGCTCGAATCATCGAAAACCATGGTGGAGAAGCCGTTTGTTTTGATGGAACTCCACTACCCTTGAACCGTCCCTATGAATATTTTAACGATCTGGGTTTCATTTTCACCAGTCCAGGTTTGTCCTATCGAGAAGTCATCAAGAGTCTCAAAAGTTTGTCACTTCCCACGCTGGATGTTGATTGTTTTCTATCCGAATAATTGAGAAGAAGTCGTATATTCCATAGTCTATTCAGCAAACATGGAGCGATGATGACAAAAAAGGAAATCAACTCCCCTTATGGTCAAATCGGTGACCTTTGTTATTACAAAGAGGGGGCTATCCGATGTATTGTAGAAATCAAACAAGAACGCATTGAAGACAATATGCGTTACATGACCGTTGAAGTAAAAGCCTCTATTACCCGTGGAGGTATACCCACCACGCCAATCGGCACCATTTTAAAACCGTCTTGCCTGATAGGGTATGAAGATTATCCTTTTGCCTTTTTGATGCAAAGGGTCAAAGCCTCCACTTCTGAAGATGCTGTCGCCCAAGTAGACAAACATGGCATGTTCCAATGGATATATTCGTAATCGCCCAACTGGTTATTCAATCTAGACTCAGTCTAGGTTCAATCCTAACTCAATCCAAGACATCACCCCTTACATCCACTGTAGCCACAACCAACCGATGGTCGGAAAGTTTCTGTTCAACAGTTTCATAGGCCAACACTTCAATCTCATCGGAAAACAAAATCCAGTCCAATCGTCGATGTAGTTTTGGAAAAGTGACCCAGGCTTCCAAGGGCTGATGAGCAGATACATTCAAGATGGTACAAAACTGTTCCAGTTCAGCCCCCCACTCCACATTAAAGTCCCCCATAATGATGATCGGTGCTTCGATGGTCTCCAACGCGTGTTGTAGCGATAAAACCTGTTGCTTACGGATGGCTGCTCGAATCGGATCCAAATGTAGAGAGACCACCACGATTGGTTGTTGTTCAACCATCATGGTCGCCATCACAAATCCTTTGGGGGGTAAAGGAAAGGTAGACCGTTTAGAAACCGTATTGCTCTGTGCAAATTCGAACCGACTCAACAACCCCGTTCCATAGATCAAACCAGCCTTCTGGCTATGTGTACCTCCCAGTACATAGGGTAGTTCCAAGCCATCCCCAAGTCGTTGAGTTTGATTCCAACCTCCACTCCACCATGCACGGGTGTCGACCTCTTGCAGTGCCAACACATCAACCGAAAACGGACTGATAATCTCAGACACCCTATCTACGTTTTGTTGAATGGCTTGCTGGCTTTGAAAAGTTTGGTGCACGCCAGTCCCACGGCCATGTCCAAGATTGAGAGTGGCCACTGTCAGAGGTTCTGACCACCCATAGGAGATTGATAGTAACCACCAGATCACAACAAGGCCTGAGGCACTAATCTAGAGACCCAAGTCAACACTCGTCGAACAATACTGGCCTCCAATTCGTTGTTGGAATCGGCGACCCAAGCGTTTTGTGGACTCATGTCCATCGAAAAGTTTGCTTCCATGTGTTGATTGATTTGTTCATCTCGAATAACCACCAGACTTTCGGTGTTGAGATTGGCTGAACGTGGGTCCATATTAAAAGTCCCAACCACTGAAATATGATCGTCAATCAACATCGACTTGGCATGTAAACCCACATCAGCATCCATTTTGTCTGGAATCCCTGTGGTGTTCATCGCTTGAATGTCTACGGCATCGGGTCTCATTTCATAAAGATCAACCCCCATCTCTAACAATGCCTTCCGAATTTTTTGATAACCAGCAAATGCCGGATAGTTATCGGTTGCCGCCAAACTATTGGTTAAAATCTTTATTTCCACACCCCTATCAATTGCTGCTTGCAAGGCGCTCAAACCCACTTCAGACAACACCAAATAGGGCGTTTCAATCCAAATCCGAGAGTTGGCTTGGCTCAACAAAGTTAACAATTCTCGGGTGGTGATACTCCCACCTGCTAGCCCCTGGGTTTCATTTTTCCAAGGGGCATCAGATATATATTGAACTGACTCTATCCAATCGAAACGGCCGTTGTCTTGGTATTGTTTCAAGGTTTGAGGCATATTGGTCATACGAGTACGAAATTCGGGAACAAAGTGTGCGGGCTCACAAGCGTAGTGATGAAGATTTGCCCAGGTTTGCTGCGCAGATTCCAGCGTGGTTTCTGGCAACAGAGATGCAATGTCAACCGAATGTGGGTCGGTCCAAAAAAGTTCAAACCCTTCTTCTACGGCACCGACAACACCCCCAAACAAGGCTACATCCCGATCTCGAAAGTTGTAATCACTATCCAAGTCGTAATACTCTTCCCCCACATTTCTGCCACCAGTGATGACCACTCGTCCGTCCACAAGGAAGGTTTTATGGTGCATGCGCTGGTTAATCGCCTCAAACTGGGTCAACATGTTTACTGATTTTTGAGAGAAGTTTTTGCCGATGTTGATGTTGGGATTGTAGACTTTGACCTCAATGTTTGGGTGCATATCAATATCACGCAACACCATCTCATCGCCATGAGCCAATACGTCATCCACCATCAGTCGCACTTTTACCCCTCGTTCAGCCGCTGAAACCAAGGCCTCTGTCGAAATGAGTCCCACGTTGTCGGCCGAAAAGATAAAATACTGAATGTCAATGCTCTGTTGGGCTTGAGAGGCTAACCAACCTCGGAGCAATAAGGCCTCAAGTCCCTCTTCCAACATCAACACACCAGTTTGATTGGGGCTATCCTGATGTTCCAACCATTGTTGATAAACGGGTTCTAGCATCCCAGTGTTTTGGTGATTTCGACAATCTGCCAGTGGTTTCACCCGATGTAAATTGGGTCCATGATGACAGGCAACCAACATCCACAACCAATACAACATAATATCCTTCCTTGCATCTCAAAAATGCGTCCACCAAGTATAGCACAACCGATGTGGAATACAGTCAGTATTGAGTGGAGTCTGCCAACAGTGTAGAACAAAGAGTCGTAACAATTTTACGATGTCCTGATGGACTGGGATGCACGATATCCAAGAAATCCGAAGGTTCAAATGAACCGTTCTGATCAAAGTCAACCACTGTCACACCATATTCAATCCCTAATGCATGGGCTGCATGGCGATAAGGGTCCTGCTCTTCAGGAGGAGGATGATCTTCGTATACATTGGTTGGCAACAGAACAATCGAAGGTGTAGCGCCTATTTTTTGGGTCAGTTCAATCAACGCATGAAGGTTGGCTTGATATTCGTTTGGTGGTACCCTTCTTGTATCACCGGATTCCTTGGCTTGTAGAATGGCATCAATTGAAATTGGCTCATACTCTTGTCGACCAAATCGCAAGGTATTCAACAATCGAAATGTCTGACTGAACTGATACAGTTGACTGGAGAAAACTTGTTGTTGCTCAGTAACCTTGGAAAGTTGTGCGATTCTTTGGGTGTCTGTTTTTGGTGCCAGCATCATATCTGACCACAAATTGGCGATGACCACCTGTTTAATCGGAGGCAATATGGTATGAGTATCCAGAAGCCTTTGTAACTGCAGTTTCGATTGGGTCGATGAATACCCCGGAACAGCCATATTGAACACGTTGTATTGGAAACAATCTCCTAACAGGCCGGCATAGGCATCTACGGTATCCACACCGAAACCATAGGTACTGGAATCCCCAACTAGGAGAATTGTACCTTCAGCGTCTACAGATTGTTCAAAGACCCGAAATCCTTTCTGATTGGTTTGATACTGAATACCTTTGACATCTGTGTACTGGTCATTGGGACTCATTTCCCACAAGAGAGCAGAAGAGAATGGAAAGACAGTCGAAGTTGCCGAATAGTTAGGAATTGTTACCGCATCCATCTGTCGTAAAACAAGCCACGACAAGAGTTCTATCCCACCACCACAGAGAACAACCGTTCCTAGTGTAAAGAGAAAACGTTTAGGAAGGATCATCGCAGTGTTTATGGACAAGAATAGAATTGATCACACTCGTCAATCCACCCTTCAGTAGCACAATCCAAGGACAACAACCAATCGACACACACATCGAAGGTCTCTTTGTCGACAATCGTACAATCAGCATCAAACCAAGTATCAAACTCGGTTTCACAGGCTTCAATTGTGGGGTATATATCACATCTGTCGGCGTATTCAGAACAATAGACATTCTTATAATGTTCAATGGAGTCTTCTGGCAATGGTGTTTCTTCGACCTCTGTTTCATCCCCACTAGTATCCAAAGTATCATCTGATTTATCTTGGGGTATTTCAGTAGAACACCCCATCCAACATAAACACAATAAGCATAATCTCCGCATCTGTACTCCAACAATCAATTAGATACTTGTATATATCACATCAAGTATAGATTCATAGCAACAAGGACATGACATGACTACACCAACCATACCAATACTCATTTTCGGTTCTTCTGGATTTTGTGGCAGAGGTGTCCTCAAACGATTGTCCTCAAATCCCACTTTCAGTATCTCTGCCCACATTCGACCTTCATCTGGTTCACTGAACACCATGCAAACCCTAGCAACAGAATACTCATTTGATTTGCAAGTGGCCCCCGTTACAGAAATCGCCACACTTATTGAACAAACACAACCACAGATTATTTGCAGTTTTATTGGCACCACCAAACGAAAGATGAGGGCTTTGAGACTGACCTATGACGACATTGATTACGGTATCAATCACCAAATCATTGAACAGGCAAAACACTTACCCAATCCACCTCTCTTTGTATACGTGTCCTCAATGGGTATTGAGTGGCACAAGTGGAGTACCTATTTGAAAGCCCGATACAAAGTGGAAGAAGAATTACGACACTCTCACTTACCCTATGTGATCTTACGACCGGGTATTCTCACAGGCCCTACGAGAGAGGAAGCACGACCACTAGAATCAGTCGGGGCAACTATTTCAGATGGATTTGCTCAACTATGTCGTTCTGTCGGCTGGAATAGCCAAGCCAACAAGATATCCAGTTTGAATGCCACTGACATTGGCAACATCGTATCGCTACAAATTGCCACTTGGCTCGATCAAAACAAACCTCTAAATTTCCGTACTACCCTTGATGTTCAGCATATTCAGGAAAGTATCCAATCATCCGAAGCCCGAATGAGTCCATAGAAAAT
>CAKZLX010000513.1 GCA_937127265.1 uncultured Pseudomonadota bacterium | reverse complement strand
AATGTTAAATCTCGAGCCTTTAGTCAATCTCTTGCATCCATTATGGTTTTACAATCAAGTCTAGATTTTGAGAATGGTCAGCCTATTGCAGGCAACCTCAATGATCTTTATAATTATTGTAGAACTGAAATAATTAAATGTTACAAAGAGCAAACAACTGAGGGTTTGGAGTCTTCTATATTAGTAATAACTGATATATTTGATGCTTGGGCAAACAACCAACGTTTCATTTTGTTGCGAGATGGTTCATTACACCACCTACCAGAAAACTGGCTGGCTGAAAATGGGGCCTTGGTTCGCGAACTATTATTGGCAAAAGAAAAAGCAGGAGACAAACTTCCTTCATTTGCTTTGTTTGATTTGGCAAAACTCTGTAAACAATTAAATCACCCACCACCAGCAAACCTCGATAACTTACGTGTCCTCACTGGAGACTTCACTGGAATTCCTCCTGCAACACTACCCAATGACTTAAAAGCAACACTTCGCGATTATCAAAAAGAAGGCGTGAACTGGCTCTCTTTTCTGAAAGAAACCAAAATTGGTGGAATCCTTGCGGACGATATGGGTTTGGGAAAAACACTGCAAGCTTTATGCGTATTGGAACACCAGTCTTTGGTCGTGGCGCCAACCAGTGTGTTACACAACTGGATATCTGAAACAAATAAGTTTCGCCCAAATCTTTCTGTTTGTTTGTACCATGGTACTGGACGAGAACTCGACAAGGAAGCCAATGTCATCTTAACTTCCTATGCGATCTTGCGAAACGACATCGAAACATTACAAACCATTCCTTGGAAAGTTGTCGTATTAGACGAAGCACAAGCCATCAAAAATCCCAAAAGCCTAACCGCTCAAGCCGCCTTCAAATTACAATCAGATGTTCGTCTTACATTAACGGGTACTCCAATTGAAAACCGTCTAACTGAACTGTGGAGCCAAATTCACTTTCTCTGTCCGGGACTTCTGGGGGGACATGGTGATTTTGTTAGACAATACGAACAACCGATTATGGAAGGCAAAGAGGATGCGGCCAAGCGATTGCGAAACAAAATCAAACCATTCATTCTACGCCGTCTAAAAAGAGAAGTCGCTGTCGAACTCCCACCACGCACCAACCAAGTTCTCTATTGTACTCTCTCTGATGAAGAACGAAAAACTTATGACGCCATTCGGGTAGCGACGCAACAAGACATCGTTCAAAAGTTGGAAAGTGGTGATTTGAATGTCATGAATGCCCTTGAAGCGCTACTTCGATTGCGTCAAGCTGCCTGTCACCAAGGACTCATCCCAACAATTGAAGCCAATACTTCATCAAAAGTGCAAGCCCTCACTGAAAAATTGGAAGAGGTCACCAATTCTGGACACAAAGCACTGGTATTTTCCCAATGGACGTCGTTATTAAATTTGATTGAGCCACACCTCAATAAAAAAGGCATCCAATTTGTTCGATTAGATGGGTCAACAAAAGACCGACAAGGTGTGGTCAACACTTTCAAAAATGATGAACAGTGTTCGGTTTTCCTATCTTCTTTGAAAGCCGGAGGTGTCGGTTTAAACCTCACCGAAGCCGATCATGTTTTCTTGGTTGATCCATGGTGGAATCCCGCGGTAGAAGATCAAGCAGCAGACCGAGCTCACCGAATAGGCCAAACCAAATCGGTCATCGTTTATCGCTTGGTCAGTAAAGATACGGTAGAAGAACGCATTCTCCTATTACAAGATCGCAAACGCCAACTTGCCGAGACGGCCTTGGGTGGTGCCTCCAAAGGTGCGACGATCACCAAAGATGACTTGCTCGAATTGCTGAAATAGTCGTCAGATGCTATCCTCACCTGCCATCCCGAGTGTACACGTCTTTGTGATGGCACGTGGGCAAGGTCACCGATTATTTCCCCTCACCAAAAACATTTGTAAGCCCGCAGTACCCTTTGGCACTTCGAATCGTATCATTGATTTTACATTGGCCAATGTACACAATGCAAACCTGAAACAGTGTAGTGTATTAACCCCATACAAGGCACTCACCCTTCAAAACCACCTTCGTAAACACTGGTCAAACGTTGGTAATATCCAACAATCCTCTCCAACCGTTGTCGGAAATGCTCTTTCTATACTCGATGCTTTAGAAAAAAACCTAGACAATCATTCTGATATCATTGGTATTTTACCAAGTGATCACATCAGCCAGTTTGATTTGGCAGAAACATTGAAACAACACCTGTTACAAAAGTCCAAAGCCAGTATACTCTGCATGAAAATGCCATCGAACAAATGCGGTTCATTTGGTATTCTAAGACGTAAAAATCATAAAGTGAACGAGTTCATCGAAAAGCCAAACAGCATCCCCACTCGATTCAAAGAAGGTACAGACTGTTGGATCAACATTGGTATTTATTGGTTCTCCAGAGAGTTACTCATACAAATTTTACGTCAAGATGCGCACAATGCAGATTCTCACCATGATTTTGGTCACAATATCATACCGTTATTAACCACCCAATATTTGCCCACTGCTATTGAAGTGGATCATCAACAAGCCTGGCGTGATGTTGGTACCATCAAGTCATACTGGAACACACATTGGAACACAAGTTTCCAAACGATTAGTCAATGGAATGTTCCACAAACCATTAAAGGGGAGCTAATGGGAGAGGTTTATACCATGAGTACAATCCCTACCTCTACCCATATTTCACAATGTATAATTCATGAGAATGTAAAGGTTGGGGAACGATGTCACATCCAAAAAACCATCATTGGTTCCAATAGCATTATTGATCGCGATATCACTCTTCATCCCAAATCAACGATCATCGGGGAGGTCAAGATAGCCGAAGAATGCTTAATTATCCCATCATCAACTCATATCAGAAAACGCATGGACGGTACACTTATTTGCGCACCGCTGTAATACATAAACTGCCCGTTTCACGATAAGATACGTACTGTTCATAGGAAGGCCAATATTGACTGGTGACAAACTCTGCTTCCGTTTTCATGGGTCGACGATCTTGTACTTGGGTCATCTGAATATTAGTCCAACCGGCTTGTTCCAACATCTCTTTCAATTGTGCTTTGGAAAATAAATGTACAGGAACATCTAAAGCGTCGATCCAATTGTGGGTCGCTGTATTTTCCAAGTATAAATCCATCATCATCGCCAAACGACCACCAGCCATTGTAATTCGAGCCCATTCATCTAAGGCATCCTGTGGTTGAGGATAATAATACAACGATTCGATATTGGTAACACAATCAACCGAAGAATCGGGCAAGGGTATCGACTCTCCATTGGCGACCATATAGGTCTCGCGATCTACAAACTGTGATGTTTGCTTGGCCATCACAATCATTTGTGGTGAAATATCAACACCAATTCCAGAGGCAATGTCACGCCGCAACAATTCGCGAACCAACCATCCATTGCCACATCCAACATCAATTGCGCGCTCACAATTTGAAATATCGATGCCATCTAGCATTTGCATGGTTACATCCCAATGCCCATTGGCCATTGAACTGGTTCTTTCGGTATTGGCCCACTGATCAAACTCATTGGCTAATTCTCTGTATCGATCTACTTTCATCTATTTCTCCGGTCGTTGTTCTCTGTATAACCGAAAATGAAAATCTTCGATCGATCAAAATCGAGTTTTCATGAAGAGATGAATCGTCGGTTCCAAGCAAAAAAGGTGAACCACTGGGCTCACCTTCCTCCTTGACATCATGATGATATCAAATCACACAAGACTGTTTCTTAGAACGGAATGTCTTCGTCTCCACCTTGATTTTGATCACCAGAAAAGTCAGGCATCGCAGCAGCTTTGTTGTATGAACCACCACCTGAATAACCACCACTACTAGCACCTTCAGTATTTTGACGGCTTAAGAAAGTGACATTATCGGCAACAATCTTGGCTTTCTTGCGCTTTTGACCACTCTTTTCATCAGTCCAAGAATCGTACTGCAAACGACCTTCGATGTAGACTTGGCGACCTTTTTGCAAGAACTTGTGGACGTTATCGGCAGTTTGACCAAAACAAGTCACTGTGTGCCAATCTGTTTGTGATTCACCACCACGTTTACGGGTTGTAGCAATCGAAATATCGAGAACTGACAAACCACTATTTGTTTTACGAGGTGCTTCTGGGTCTTGACCAAGGTTTCCAATTAAAATAACTTTATTGACCATGGGGAATTGCTCCTTTGAGGATTGAAATGAGTCAGTGGAATACTCCAATGACGTTGTTGAACATACTTATTGTATATGAAAAGTAACCAAATTACAACTTAAAAGAGGTCATAATTTGTCCGTTTTAAAAATTACATCGCCTGAAAAAGTTTTAGAGATCATCGCACGAGGAGAACCTTGTGCTGTACCTACTGAAACCGTTTATGGACTGGCCGCAAGCATTGATAACCCCTTTGCAGTTCGACAAATCTTCGCTCTCAAAGAACGTCCTGTCAACCATCCGTTGATTATCCATGTCAGCAGTATTGCCATGGCTCAGCGATATGCTTACTTTACCGATCTGGCATTGAAAATCGGACATCACTTCTGGCCAGGACCGATCACTTTTATTCTTCCCAAGAAAGATACCGTCCCTCATGAGGTGACTGGCGGATTAGATACGGTTGGTATACGGATTCCCTCCCATGAACTAACCCGACAATTGATTGAACAACACGGTATTCCACTAGCCGCACCTTCTGCCAACAAATTTGGTAAAACATCACCCACCAGCGCTGATCATGTGTTGACCGATCACCACCATCAAGTTCCTGTTTTGGATGGAGGACCTTGTACTGTGGGCGTAGAAAGCACCATCTTAGATCTCACTGTAGATCCTCCGGCAATTCGACGATTGGGGGCGATTGGAGAAAACGATTTGCAAGCCTTCATTGCTGTTTTTGGTCACAGTCAAACACCAACATCAGGAACCCACAAAGCACACTACGCGCCTTCAACATCACTGCTACTATCAGACAACCTTCAAGCAGACCAAATCCGTCTAGAAGCCAAAGGACTTAAAGTTGCTACGCTTGCCCAAATGGACAGTCCTACTTACGCCAGAGAATTGTATGCCAAACTGCGCAATTTAGACGCTTTGGGCGTCGATGTTTTAATCGCTGAACGCCCACAGAATGACTCTCTCGGTCAAGCCGTGCTCGATCGATTAAACCGAGCCTCCTATGGTTCCACAATGAAACACTGATGTTTCAAAAGTTTTAATACTCGCGACGACGCAATAACACCACCAATGCCGTCATCCACATCAATGGTGAAAAACCACTGACATGACTACATTTACTAGGCTCACCCTCCCCTTCAAGATCTGGACCTCGACCACAGCCTTTATTGGGGATTTCTGGTTCTGTATCGGTTCCGGTATCGCCTTCTGAACCAGCGGAAGCATTACCTGTACCTGGGGTCGGAGTCAAATTGGTCGAAAAATCGGCAGTATTCGCGTCCGTATCAACCCCATCGGGAGTACGACCAACCGTTAAGCCTGAATCTGGAAAAATGGCAAAACTTTCTCCACCTTGATCATCAAGTAATCCCTCATCCGCATCGGGAATCGCCATCAGATCACCATACAACAACGTATCTTCAATCGCCCCTAAGCAGTTGATCAACCGAATTCCATCAACACCGGTCGAGGCGTTACCCAAACTCAAACTACTGTCCATTGTTAAATCAGCGAATTCTGAGGGTACATCCGATTCCCCAATCAAATAAAATTGTCCTGGTTCCAAAACTGTTCCTGCGGGAATCGTCACTCGTGAGGACCAAGAACTGGAAGCGGTTTCAATCGTCCAACCGTCCAATCGCACTACATCGGTTCCTGCATGATACAGTTCTACCCACTCTTGTCCAGAGTCACTACCATCAGGATTGGGTAAAATCTCGTTAATCTTGACTTGAAACTCTCCCTCACCACAAATAATCTCTGGATTGGCTGAACCAGGTGTATTGACATCCGCCAATGTAAAGTCAATACCACTTTGGTTACTATCTTGACCATCAATATAGCGAGCAATCGATTGACCTTCTTTTGGTTTTGGTGCTGCCGAAGTGGCTATATCCTCATTGTCATCCAATAATTCATCAGGGTTATCCGCAATCCCATTGTCTGAAGGACCATAAATCACCGTGTCAGCCACTCCAGGTCCACAGTGAAGCAATCGTAAACCATCGGCGTTTGAAGATGCCAAGGTCATGTCCAAATCCTCCGACAAAGGAACTGTCACATCAGCACTTTCAACATATTCACCACCAATGAGCAAGAATCCATTGCCATCAATCATCGTACCCGCAGGAATCGCAAATTCTCCACTGGAATAGTTTGGATTGCCACCCCACTGCAATTTCCAACCGGTCAAATCAACAGGTGTACCAGAGTTATTGTAGAGTTCCACCCATTCTCGTCCCTCATCGTCACTAATTTCAGTACCGTCAGATAATACCTCATGTGGATTGGGCATAAACTCATTGATTTTCACAAACAATTCGCCATCACAGGTGGCCGCAGCATCATTGGCCGTCCACGGTGTTGGAAAAGGCAGCAAGGCAAAATCATTGCCACTTTGATTGGTATCCACACCATTGGGCACCCGTCCAATTGCCTCTCCGTCAGATGCCTTTGGGGCAAACGATGTTGGATTGGGTCCATTGTCATCTTCCCAAGCATCACTATTAACAGATGCACCATAGAGAACAGTATCTATGACAACAGCATTGCAATCGACCAAACGAACGCCATCCACATTAGAAGAACCATTCCCCAGTCCCAATGAGGTGATCAAGTTGGGGGAATATCCCAAATCGAGTTGTACCTCATCCTCTCCAATCAAATAATAACTCCCTGCCGGGATCACTGTACCAGCTGGAATGGTTGCCTTGGTACCAAAAGAAGACGTTCCTGCTTCTAACATCCACCCCGAAACATCAATGTCATCACTTGTGACGTTGTGCAATTCTACCCATTCATGACCACTATCACCACTACTTGGGTTATAGAGGATTTCATTAATCACCACGCCTTCAATCGTTTCCTGACAAAATGGCAATATATTTTCTGCACCAGGTGAAACATCTGATGTTTCTATGAAGTCACTACTATTTCCATTGGTAACTACACAATCTGGACTACGAGATAAAGTACTACCCTCCGAAACATCTGGTGCAAATGGTCCTGGATAAGGAATCCCAGTAGAATCAGGTAGACCATTGTCATTTGGAGAGTCATAAAAGACTGCATCCACAGGTAATCCACTGTCACCCACCAACCGAACGGCATCTGTTTCCGAACCACCATTTTGAAAGGAAGAACTGAATGTGCCTGGTGGTAACAATAAGTATCCCCCTGCTGGTACGATAGAACCAGATGGTAGTGTATGCTTTACAGAAAAGCTTCCGCCACCCGCTTCGATTTTCCAATTGGATACATCGATATCTTCTTCTCCATTGTTACAGAGTTCTAACCACTCACCCGTATTTTCAGGCTCGCTCGGGTCATACATAATTTCGTTAATCAACACCTCTGCATTGGCAGACATCGAAGTCATCAAGACCAATGACAACAGTGCATTTCGGCTTCGCATAAACATGTGTACTCCATCGTTAACGATTTGTGGGTTGGTATTGTTTGGATCTTGTAAGTAGTGTAGTCAACCTATCGTAAAGTTTGCAAGACTTCTGCCTTATCCACAGACAATTGCTGTTTCAAACTTTGCACATCAGCAAATCTTTTCTCGGCTCGGATCCGTTTCACGAACTGAATGGTCAATTCATCACCATAGATGTCTTGGTCAAAATCAAAAATATGAGCCTCAATTTGAAAGTGACGCCCACCAAAAGTGGGTTGGGTTCCTAAATTGACCATTGCATCCAACCACTTTCCACGATTGACTTGCACTCGAGCCGCATAAACACCTTTGGCAGGAATCAAAGAGTCTGAAGTAGAAACATTGGCGGTGGGAAAACCAATCTTACGACCTTCTCTTTTCCCAGACACCACCATTCCACGTATGTGATGTGGTCGAGTGAGCAAGGTCGATGCTGTACACACTTCACCTGCTTGGAGCAATGTACGAATTCTTGACGAAGACACAATCTCGTTGCTCTGACTCAAGGCATCTACCTGAAACACATCCAATAAAGGCAATTGTTGCCGCAATGTATCGACAGTACCACCCCGAGCCTTGCCATAACGAAAGTCGTAACCCACGACAACCGCGCTCGCCTGCAGACGTTGTGACAAGATTTCCTTGGCAAACCAAGCGGGTGAGTACCCGGCAAATGTGAGCGAAAACTCTTCTACCACCACACAGTCCACACCAAACCCCAGCAACCTTTCTACTTTTTCTTGCCAAGTGTGAATCCTTGGGGTTTGCAAATGGGGTGCTAGCAGGGTTCTTGGTGGCGGTTCAAAGGTGTAGACACAAGAGAGTATCCCACGTTTTTTGGATTCCTCAATGGTTCGTCGAAGCAATTCTTGATGCCCCAAATGGACACCATCAAAATTACCGATCGTCACCACACAAGGCAAAGATACTTGCTTACGATAAGCAACCGAACCTGCAAACAGTCCTGACTCTTGGACGGACATTATACTGTCCAAGTGTGTGTCATCAAGTCCATGATGCGTTCTTTATCCAAACTCGGACGGGCAAAGAAGAAGCCTTGTAGTAAATGGACACCACAATCTTGTAGGGCTACCAATTCTTCTGGTACTTCAATACCTTCAGCGACAATCCTTGCATCGGTGGCATTGGCAAAGTCACACATCAAGGTCACCAGTCGTTTTTTACGATCATCCAAATGGACATTGCGAATGATTGACATATCCATCTTGATGTATTTTGGTCGTAAGTCTGCGAGCACTGACAACGAAGCATACCCAGCCCCCAAATCGTCAATGGCAATCTCAAAACCCATTTTTTCAATTTGATCCAAAGTATGTTCCCAAGAGTCGATCAGTTGCAACTTCGAACGTTCGGTGATTTCAAGAACAATTCTGCTTGACCATTCTTCCAACTTTTGTAAGCGCAACAACAATGTTTCACCACTACCCAACTCATCCGGATGAATGTTCAGAAAGAGTTTGATGTCAGGATCCAATACTTTCAACCAATCTTGTACACAATCAGCAATCACTTCAGCCATCATATCCAAGCGACCATATCTCTCAGCCGCCCGAATGATTGACAGGGGTCCATCGAATACTTTGTGTGTACTGCGCAACAAAGCCTCAAAAGCATACACCGAACCCTTTTGATCGCCATTGCTTCGGATCAAAGGTTGCAAAGCGACTTGAATAAAATTGCCCTGCAAACATTCTTCCAGGACTCTTTTTTCTTCGGCTTCGGAAGCCTTTTCTTGTACACGAGCAATTTCAACCATTCGCAATCTGGTGCTGAGGGCGTCTTCAACGGCAGCAATTAATCGATCGTGCTTGAACGGTTTTTCCACAAAACGAGCCACTTCACCACGATTGACTGCTTGCACAGCCAAATCCAAATCCAACATTCCAGTCACTAAGATTCGAACACATCCTGGTTGATGTTCCCGTAAATGGTGAAGAATCTCCAAGCCATCCATCACTGGAAGATGATAATCAACCAACGCCAAGTCAAATGTCATCTTGTGCATCGCTTCCAAGGCGTCTTGGCCATTGTAAAACTGGTGGACTTCGTGACCATATTTGGACAAAATTCGGGCGATCTGTCGACAGATTAAAGGTTCATCATCAACTGTTAATATTCTTGCCATCTAAACCTCAAGACTTGTATACAGAATATTATTGCATTTTCCACTATTGTGCACCCAAATAGAACAAACAGTGAAATATCTGTGTCACATATTGCATGCCAAGTCCATTGTGATAATCTGTGCACGTTTGTAGCATTTGGAGTTAATCATGAACATTCTATTGGCAGATAAACTAGCCCCCCTTGTCCAAAACCACTTGATCGATAGTGGACACATTGTGATCTCTGAGCCTACACTCAAAGACGACGCACTCACCAAAGCCCTGATTGCTCATCAACCAGACATATTGGTTGTACGTTCAACCAAAGTACAAAAGGAACATATTGAAGCCTGTCCCTCTTTAAGCCTAATTATTCGTGCTGGTGCGGGGGTTAACACTATCGATCTCCAAACAGCATCTTCTAAAGGGATCTTTGTGGCAAACTGTCCCGGAAGAAATGCGATTGCGGTAGCCGAATTGGTGATGGGACATATTCTCAATTGGGATCGACACTTTTTTGAAAATATCTCTGACTTTCGCAATGGTCTTTGGAACAAGAAAACACATGGAAAAGCCAAAGGGCTCCTCGGACTCACCATTGGCATCTGTGGCATGGGCGCCATTGGACAAGCGGTTGCCCATCGAGCAAAGGCCTTCGGTATCCAAATCAAAGCTTGGGACATTGCTCTCACACCACAACGCGCCTTAGAACTGGGCGTAGAATATTGTGCAACTGCCCTAGAAGCCGCTAGCGATGTAGATATACTCACCGTTCACTTACCTGCGGTCGAAGATACCAAAGGCTTCATCAACGCTACCCTACTCGATGCCATGCGTGATGAAGGGCTAGTCATCAACACCTCACGCAATAGTTTATTAAACGAACAAGACCTACTCGCAGCAATAGAGCGTAAAGGACTCAAAGCTGGTTTGGATGTTTTTGACAACGAACCTGCTAGTTCAGATACTCATGTTTCGTCCCACTTCTGTAACAATCCCAATGTATACGTTACCCATCACATTGGTGCAAGTACCAACCAAGCCACCATTTCTGTTGCTGAAGCGGTGGTTCACATCGTGGATACATGGCAAAATACTGGCGAGGTCCTCAACTGCGTCAATCTCAAACGTACCCAAACCGCTACCTGTTGCCTCTCCGTGCGTCATGCAGATAAAGTAGGGGTCCTCGCCAACATTCTAGAACAACTCAAAGCCGAAGGACACAATATCCAAGAAATGGAAAACATCATTTTTGCAGGTGGTGCTGCCGCTTGCGCTCGTATTTTCTTGGTTGGTACACCATCGGAAACGATGATACAAACGCTTGAACAATCAGAAAACATCTTCTCTTGTGCGGTATCAACGCTCTAAATTTCCTCTCAAATCTATTTCGGAGTTTTTCATGTCTACTCGTGCCCACAATTTCTCTGCAGGTCCGGCTGTACTACCCCTTGAAGTGATTGAGGAATTGCAACAAGCCCTTCCCAACTACAACAACATTGGCCTTGGACTGATGGAAATGTCTCATCGCTCCAAAGATTTTGATGACATCATTGAATCGGCTAAATCTAGATTGCGTACTCTCTTACAAATCCCCGATGACTATGAAGTACTCCTGTTGCAGGGTGGTGCCAGTCTCCAATTTTACATGACCGCACTCAACCTCTTAGGACCTGATGACACTGGTGCCTACATCAACACTGGTACTTGGTCCACCAAAGCCATCAAAGAAGCCAATCGTTGTTCCATTGCCAAAAGTGTCTGGGCGCCAGAAAACGATTCCTTCACCCGGGTGCCTCAAACCGATGAAATTGGTTCAACCGAAGGGGCAACCTACCTCCATTACACTTCAAACAACACCATCTACGGTACACAGTTTCAAAGAACCCCCACTTCTGACCTACCGCTGATTGGTGATTTCTCCAGTGATATCGCCTCTGCACCGATCGATGTCGCAAAGCATGGCTTGATCTATGCTGGTGCCCAAAAGAATCTGGGTCCCAGTGGTGTCACGGCTGTCATTTTGTCTCCATGGGCAATTGAACGCAGCATCACGGTCAATGGTTTGCGTAAAGGTGGTTTGCCATCGATGCTCAACTACAAACTGATGGTGGATAAAAATTCAATGTTCAACACCCCCAATACCTTTGGAATCTTTGCTTTGGATCGGATGTTGGCATGGTTAGAACGCCAAGGTGGTGTCTCAGCCATTTACACCCAAAACCAAGAGAAAGCCAAACGTATCTATGACATCTTAGATGGTTCAGACTTTTGGAAACCCCACGCGGATACCGACTCTCGCTCCTTGATGAACATCACTTGGAAAATCCACAACGCCGAATTGGAAAGTGTATTCCTACAAGAAGCCAATGCCAATGATCTCAAAGGACTCAAAGGACACCGTTCTGTGGGTGGTTTACGTGCCAGTATCTACAATGCTTGCCCACTTGAGAGTGTGGATGCCCTAGTGTCCTTCATGAAATCCTTTGAAGAACGTCACGGATAATACACTATTTCCGCCATCGAAACAAATTGTTTCGTGTATGCACAGGGATCACGGCCGTCCAAAGCCATCCCTGTGTTAGCATTTTTTTAACCTGTCGCTGTTTACAAGCACAGCCAAACAAAGAGGCATGGGCTAACCAATGAGAGACCACATGCTGATTGTTTTGGGCATGAAACAACAAGAGTCGTTGCTCTAAATCACTGGTTGAACTACTACTCGACCAAATTTTCCACAATTGGTTTAGCGCCACTCCAATTCTCCTGCTGTCACCACACCATGTCGGCGGAATGCCTTTTTGACACGACGATGGACATCCGAAGCAAATGCCGATTCATAACGGTTATCCATCACATAGGCTTTGGCGGTTAAAAGAATCGCAAACCGCTCAGCCCCATTAGGAACCACACCTTCTTTCATGTGAACCACGACCGGTTTTTGCCAAAACATATACCGACTGGCCACCACTGCATCTCGAACCAATCGCTCAGCCAGTTCAAAATCTTCGTTGCATCCAATGTAAAACTGAAACACACACATTTGATCCAAGTTTCCAGCATTGGCACAAGACACCACCGACTGCAAAAACTGATTGTTGGGAATCGATATCAAATTATCGTCTAAATCAACCACCCGAACGGTTCGCAATCCAATATCAACCACCTCTCCATAATGACCGGCAAAGGATATCCGATCGCCCACTTGAAATGGACGATCGAACAACAATGTTAGTCCAGCCATCAAAGAGGCTACTAAGTCTTTCGAAGCCCATGAAACACCAAAAGCAATCAACCCAATAAACAAAGACATCCCGTCTTGCGACACAGCCAGAATCCTAGACATTGCCAGAAAACCACCCAAAAACAACATGAGGAACTGGGTAAAAACCGAAACTTGTTTGGTTAACAATCTATATCGGGTGTTCTCTTCTCCGAATCGCTCCAAAAAACCTTTGGTAAAACGCATCACCAGCAAGGTCACTATTGCAATAATAAGAGCCGGAAACAGACCTGATAAATCAATGAACTTGATAAAATCCAAATTGGAAAGCAACGCCAATTCCATTTAGCCTCCCTTCCCAATAAAACGCTTTTGCCACAAATAAGCCTCGACCCAAGGGTACCACACCAAGTCCACTTGATAACGATCTCCTGTTTCAATACAGATTCCCAAAGTAACCAACTGGCGACAAATCGAGATGACAACCTGTTGGTTCATTTGTAAAGAGTGAACAATTTCATTGAGCGTACAACGATTGTGCATCAATACACAGGCCAACACAAAACCAACCCCGTCATCTAACCGATGGAGGGTCTCATTTTGGTTCAAGGCAAACATCCGTACTCCCACTGTGGATGAATCATTTGTTTGTACCACAGACGAACAAAAGACCTGGCGAGCAGTCGAGAGATTTCCCTTAGTAGAATCGACCAACAAGCGCCAAAAGGCCATCTCACTACGGTAAATAGACTGGGGGTTATCTAAGGCTGAAACCGTAGAAAAATCAATTGTTAGACTTTGTTCCGCTAAAGAACCCAAAATAACCGAACGAACTTGTGAAACAGATAAAGGTTTCATCGGAAAGACATGTCGCAGAAAGTCGGTTCGTACAGGTGTGGAAGGAGAAGATAAAAAATTCCAAGTGGCAGCATGACAAGTCAACAACCAGCAATGTTTGGTTGCGGTACCCTGGATAAAGTCAAACAACCGATTGATCACCTCGAAACCTTGTACACCACGTAAAAACACACGTTGAATATCATCAATCCCAATCAACATTGAGGGTTGCGACCGTACCGTCGCTGAAAGAGTTGTAAAATCTTGTTGAGGAGGTACATCAAACTGTTCACTCAACCAAACCAGTAAGGTTTCAGTAGTCCAATTTTCATCTCGTACAATATGGGCTACGGCTAACATCTTTGTCGAGTCACCATGACTATCCAACACTCGTTTTAATACAGCAGACTTTCCCATCCCTTCATCAGCAATAATACAGGTGACACCCCCAAAGTCTTGTTGAATCACCTCTTCGACTTGAGTGACCCATGGTGACAATATGCCATCCCAATCCAACTGCCAATCTGAAGTATCAACTGTCGGCAATGACCGAAGGGCATCATCTTGTTCCAAAGCCGACTTTGCCAACACTGAACCAAACAATGACGAATGTTCCACAAACCAAAAGACCACTCGACTACACCAGTCCCAAAAGAGTATTCCCACTGCAAATAACGAACGGATGCGCTTTCCAATCCAGCCAGCAGACCAACGTTCCATCCAAGCTTTACTTCTGTTGAGTCCAATTGTTTCATTGGCTTTCTCTTGTAGCAACACAGACCAAGTTCCGAGTTGTATAAAGAGCAATACGCCTAAGGTCACCATCTTGATCACATCTACAATATAGACACTCTGTTGTACATAAAAGCCATATTCAAACAAGGTGGACACCACATTCAAACCAACAAAAAGCCAAATGAATGTACGCAGACCTTGTAATAGAGAATTCTCAATCTTGGGATTGGTAATCCATTTACGGACCAATGGCTTCGATAAATGGAAACTGGTGAACAACAAAATTAGCCAAGCAATTACCGATAGTCTAGTCCCTTGAACCAACATCAGCATAAAAACCGAAACACAAACATGAAACACTTGTTTTGCAATACTTTGTTGCAGAGAGACCTCTGGTGATAGTGTATCCGACAACACTGTATCCAACCCTAGTTCACCGAGAAATGCAGGACGATCTTGATTGTTAATCCAGGTTGAAAGTTCGATCCACCATGACTGAAAGCGTTTGGCCAACCATAGCCACAATCCAATCAGCAACACCCACTGTACAATTTGTTTCAACAGACGAATCATCTGGTTGATATCTGTTAATGCGGTCTGAATATTGGACCAATGAAAACGAAATGTTGCGGGTAGGTAACGCCATTCAAAAACAATATCAGACCAAAACTGCGCTGTTTCGATGTCTAAACTGCCCAAGTCATTGATTTGCTGTCCCAATTCAACCCAAAGACCTATCAATCTGGATTGTTCTGTATAGCGATGTTGTACACTGGCATTTTGAGCATCTTCAATCGCCTCTAATGCGCCTTGTACCTCAACTGCCTCCATCGAAGACAACACTTGTTCAAAGTCACCCTCTAAATCTAAATTTTGAATGGTGTCTTGAGAATCCCAACGCAACTGATGCAGGTCTTGTTTTAAGGTCATCAAGGTACTTTTGCGACTGGAATCCAACGGTGGCAATTGTTGCCACTCCTCGCGTTGAGCATTCCAAACAGCATAGCGCTCCGTCAAAGACTCAATACTCTTTTGGACTGTTTGGTGACGTATCGACTCATTTGTTCGCAGATTTGTTTCAATGTTTCGTAAACGAAGCACTTCTTCTTGCACCCGCAATTTTTGTGCATTCTGTGTCTCTTCTTGCTCTAATTCTGCTAAGCGCTGTCTTTCCAATTCTTGTTGTTGTTGTGCTCGTAACAAATCTGCTTCGACGGCAATCCCAGTTAATTCTGTATGCCGAGCATCCACGATCTGTTGTTGACGTTTTATTTCTTCTTGTTTGCTTATATCGGCATCTTTGAAGTCCGAATCCAATTGTATTTTCAGAGATTCTACTTGTTTCAGATCGAGGTTTGCAACTTTTACAGTCCATTCTTGCTCTACTTTTTGTAAGTACTGTTGGCGTTTTTGAGCGTCTAATTTGGCTTGTACACTGGCAAGTTCTGTCAATCTAGTGGTGATACGGGTTTTGAATTCTGCATCTTGAATGATGGAAGATACAATGTTGAGTTGCAACAACACTGACTCGGCAAGAATCGGATTGGTTGTGTCTACTTGAAGCAACGTCTCCATATATGTTTGGATGGGCTGAGGATTACCCATCCACAATTCAAGACAGAAAATTAGTAAGTCCAAAAATTGTTTACGCTGTTGCATCATCAACACAATCTTTTCTGCCGAATCAGGACCCTCATTGGAAAGTTTTTTCACCCTCTCCGACCAGTCCTCTGCTGCTACTTTCAGTCGCTCCACAATCGAATTATGTTCTTGCAAAACAGCAATTACACCATTCAAAAAACGTATATCCAAGGCATCTCGTTCAATTTCGGCTTGCCAAACACTCTTTTCGATCAAGCGATAACGTTTGGCAATAGCACCATCTGGATCGGCGAAAGGTCGCTGATCAAAATGATTCAACAGACGCTCTTGATGTGCCTGTACCAATTCCAGTTGTAAACCTTTCGCCAAAGCCATATCCGACAAGGTGGTTACATCCCATTGCCAAAAAGCATCCGCAAGACGATACTCTCCGGTAAAATAGCCTTTTTTATAGACTATTTGAGCCTGAATAGCACTCAATTCCCCCTCTAAATCAGGGATCCGTTGCTGCACTATTTCCGCATCACTCCATGTATCCACAGGAGTAGCTTCGACATCAACAGATGGTGACTCGGCAAAAGCCAACCATGAGCACAAAAGCAATAAACTTGTCATACCCTAAGAGTATCTCACAAGGGGATAAAAATCAGTATGATCTATCCAATTTTAGATGCATATTCATCCATCATCCAAGCACACACCACACGATCTCTACCCATTTCTTTGGCCAAGTATAGAGCCTTGTCAGCACGTCCTAACGAGTCCAATACATTGTCATCCGAGGCAAAGTGTACCGAAGCACCAATACTGGTTGAAATCGGAATCAACTGTTTTTTATACAAAACAGGATGTTTCATGGACAATCGGATCCTTTCAGCCAAACGATGTAACTCTTCTCCTGAACAGTTGGGCACCACCGCCAAAAATTCCTCTCCCCCAAAACGACCAACCGCATCGGTATTTCGCATACAGTGTTTCATTCTAGAAGCCGCTTCTTTGAGTACAGCATCACCACAATCATGACCGTAGGTATCATTGATATTTTTAAAGAAATCCAAATCAAGCATCAAAAGTCCCAACGCTTGATTCCGTTGCTGTGCCAAAGTGGATTGTCGTTCCAAAGAACTTAAGATAGAACGACGATTCGGCAATTCGGTCAAAGGATCGTGATGGGCTTGATTCCATAAACTTTGTTGTACAATGCGTTGCTGTAATTGGTGTTGCATCATTCTTTTGGCAACTTCCATGTGAGAACGCAATGTTTGCATGGATGTATCAATTGACAACACCAAATCAGCCCCTTCGCATCGCCACTGGTTTTGCTGATTCTGGTCTACAACCGCTGTTTCATCAAACAAGATACAAATATAAATGTAACCAGTGATTTGATTGGTTCTAGTATTGCGAATCAGTGGCACTAAATTGGTTGAGGCAATCCTTGTATCGATAACCACCATTTGAATATCAAGACGGTGTTCCAAACTCCTATCGGATACAGAGTTCAACAAAACCTCTTGATCATCGGCAAAAAATGGTATGAATCCCCAATCGGTAAACGATACACCTAATCTTTCTAATGTTGCATCATCATGACTGACAATTAATATATTCAACTGCAACTCCTCGATTGGTTTTAGTGTATCCTAATCATCACTATTTTGTTGGACAATTTCTGTCCCAAACTACAACTTTTCTTCTTGAACTCCACTAAAGGACCGCTGCACGTTAATTTCTCCAAAATTAGGCATTGCCGGAAGATTTCGTAAATTGGCATCCAGAGTTAATCCCATGACTTGAACCTGCCAATCAATCAAAACCCCCTCTGTTGACCAAGCCATCTCAAGGTCTCCTTCATTGGCATGATAGCGTATCTCACGACCAAAGATTGATTGTCCGTTGTTTGAGATGCTAGTTTCATTTGAGGAATGCCATTCCCCTGACCACACATCACCCATTTCCAGATGGTAAAAGGATTGCCTGCCCTCCTTCCAACGATGTGCTTGACCAGGATCGAACAAGGCCAGAGAAATTGCTTGCACTTCATCTGCACCCCATTCCTTCTTCAACACCCCCGAAGGCATAATCTCATGAATCACCCAAGATTGATTGCTCAAACTTTTCCCTTGGAGTTCAAATCGCTTATCGTTGACTGCAACAATCGAAACAAATCTTGTTTTGTTATTGGTAAAAGTCGCTGTGGCATGTTGCTGATAACTAATTTTCTGACCGGCAACGATCATCTCAATCTCAGTCATCGACTCAATTTGACGACTTCCAACAATGTTTCCTTGGGGGGCAGTGTAGGAAATGGTCATCGTTCTATGTCCGACAGGCTCACCAGCCAAGGTTAAATCATAGACCAAAAATTGCTTTGGATTTTCAGCAAAAGCCATACCCAGTAAAAACATCCACATTTCATCTCCACTTCGATGTCTTAATATAAATTGTCAATTCTCTATAACCATTCTGTTTGTTGAACACTATAACACATCACCATCGCCATTTAGTCCCATTTCGATAGGTGTACATACCTCTCAAAGAGTGTTACAGAGTGGTAATGCGCAAACCGTTACAAGTCATCAAAGAGCGATTGGCTGATGAAGTGGGTTCTCACTTCCAACATGGACCAAAACGTGTCGCCATGCTCTATCCAAGTCCTTATCGTGCAGGCATGTCATCGTTGGGCTATCAATGGACCATTGAAATTTTGGCTCGTGCAGGATTTTCAGTTGAACGGGTATTTTTACCAGACGATGTCGATGAATGGAAGAAAAGTGGTGGTGTTCTCTGCAGTTATGAGACCCAAACTCCCCTGTCACACTTTCCTGTGGTAGGTATATCACTGGCTTATGAACTAGAAATGGCAGGGATGATCCAATGTTTGGAACTGGCTGGTATCTCGGCACTTCGTGAAGCCCGTTCATCTAGCGATCCCATCTTCATTCTGGGTGGACCGATTACCTTTTCTAACCCTCTGCCCTCCTCACCATTTGTCGATGCCATCCTACTCGGAGAAGTTGAAGAAACCATCGTTCCTGCTTTTTCAGCGGCAATTGACAGTTCCTATGAAAGTTTTCTGTCCACGATTGAAACATTGGATGGTGGATTTGTTCCAGCACGGCAATACCCTCATCTTCCCAAAATTGCCAAAGCCACCGACTCACTGCTGCCGGCACGTTCGCACATTTTGACCCCACACACCGAATTGCGAAACATGTTCTTAATCGAAGGAGAACGTGGCTGCCATCGTAGTTGTACCTTTTGTGTGATGCGACGCTCAACCAATGGTGGCATGCGACTGGTCACCCCAGAAACCTTGATGTCATTTGTACCTGATCACGCTCAACGAATCGGATTGGTTGGTGCAGCTATCAGCGACCATCCCAAACTGGTTCCCCTATTGGAACAAATTGTGGCTTCAGGTCGTGAAATTGGGATTTCTTCTTTACGTGCAGATCGAATCGCCCGCAAACCAGATATCGCACGGTTGCTTCGCGCTGGTGGCTATAAAACCTTAACTGTGGCCTCTGACGCAGCCTCGCATCGTTTGCGTAAGGATATATCCAAGGGCACCTTGGAGAAGCACCTGTTCGCCTGTGCTGAACAAGCCAAAGAACATCGCTACAAAGTTCTTAAAATCTACATGATGGTCGGTTTGCCCGATGAAACCTACGAAGACTTGGATGAACTCATTCGATTTGCCTTGGAAATATCAAAAATCCATCCAATTGTCTTTGGGATTGCCCCTTTTGTTCCCAAAAAGAATACACCACTGGATACAGCGCAATTTGCTGGTATCAAAGAGGTCGATCGTAAACTCAAATACATCCAAAAAGGATTGCGTCCGTCCAAAGGCCGTGCCCAAATTCGAAGCACCTCTGCCAAATGGGCTTGGGTTGAGGCGGTCTTGGCACAAGGTGGTCAAGAATCTGGGTTGGCAGTACTCGAAGCTGTACAACAGGGTGGAAATTTTGCCGCTTGGAAACGCGCCCTCAAAAAGATTGATCCCAAACAACAATCTCCTTGGCGAAACATCTTCAAAATTGCCAACAATCAATAATTGGATACGATTCCAAAAAATGTCCAGGCTGGCTGAGAATCTGAGCGATACAAATCATCGATAAAATCATCCACTTCTCGAATTCGAAACACCGAACTGTAACTGGCAACATCCGCAGTGACGTAATAATCACCATTGTCTCCATTCACCGTAATACCCTGTGGAAAGGCAAATTGTTGGGCAGATTGATCCGCCTCACTCCAAACGATTCGGGTATTCCAATCATTGGTTGTAAGATCAAATT
>CAKZLX010000512.1 GCA_937127265.1 uncultured Pseudomonadota bacterium | reverse complement strand
TAATTCTCCCTGAAACCTAGAGGTATTGCTTCAAAGAAATGTAAAAGCTGAAAATATCAGGTCTGGTCACATGAGAACTACTAGCACCAGGTATCACAAAATGGTCATCCCACTCTTAACGATAGTCTTGGATGAGGCTTACAAGGGTATGGAGTGGGATGCCGACTCTGTCCAAGGCAGTGTAGCCAAATCTTTTGCCAATCTAGATCCCAAACAGTTTTTGGTGGTCAAAGTTGATGGGGCTACCAAAGAACTCTTTTTCTTCGGTGGACGAATTGGCTTTGTAACCTTTTTATGCAATGCAACCGTCGCCCCCGTGTTGGAAGAAAAGGTCATTGCCAGTATTCGATCGACAGTATCGGCTCTGCCCTCACCATCCCAAGCCATGGTCTTAAAGTCCCTTCAATCCACTTCCTTGGATGATGAGGTGAAAGAGATCAGAGGGTTGCTCTATCGTCGGTATCAAGCCTTAAAAAAAGCCATGGATGAGCGAAATCTTCCTTATTTTCCATTCAATTCGGCATTTTTCGTCTTGGTGCGCACCCCTAATGATGCAGAGGAGATGCGTCAATACTTGTTGACACAAGGTGTCGGTGTGGTCTCCGTACCTTCTGAACGGGCGATTCGGGTAAGTTATTCTACCGTTTCAGTGGAAAGTATCCCTCAAATGATCAATATCATAGCCGATGCTGTAGATACAATGTCATAGGCGATGCAATCAGTAGTTGATTGTGATAATTTCTGTTGAAGACATAAAAAACTCTTGACATGTCAAGTAAATGTGTCATACTACAACCACAAGAATTGAACAGTGTTCAACGATGAGGTTTGTTATGACAGAAAAGCAACAGTGGATTGTATACGGTATTTTGGGTGGCTCACTGGCTTTCAATTTATTGCACATTATCGATGGTCCATCGGATGGGACTGCCACTCTTGATCAGCAAGTATTTGAAGAAATGGATGATCATACCTTTGAAGATCAGTCGGAAGCCGTGGTGGATGCTAATCTCGATGCCCTGCCAGAAGTGGAGGCCGAACCTGAGATGCTGTCCGCAGACTGGACGGTTGTACATGCTCGTGTGGAACATTCTTTGACCCGCACTTTCAACAATGCTGGTGTGGAAAAGGCTGATGCTCTCAGCATGGTGTTCACCCGTTTGTTTGTCTGGGATTTTGATTTGACCAAAGATCTGCGCAAGGGTGATAAAATTGAACTGGCTTATCGAATTGCCGAAGATGGTTTTCCGGAGATTGCCGGCGCGCGTTTACATTCTAAAAAGTACAATAAGACCTTCACTGCATTTCGCTGGAAAGCCCCACAAGACCAGTTTGCCAGTTATTGGATGATCGATGGTACCGAAATCAATCACCAGTTGAAGAACTCACCGATTCGCGTTTATGAACAAGTGACCTCTTTGCTCAAAGATGGACGTGGTCATAAAGGGATGGATTGGAAAGCCCCAGTGGGAACCCCAACTTACGCACCCAAAAGTGCCAAGGTGACCCGTGTTAATTTTGGTAATTTTCGATACAACGGTAATTGTGTAGAGTTAAAGTTCTCTGATGGTACCTTGGCGAAATACTTGCACCTCGAGAAAGTCAGCGTCAAAGCAGGACAGACGGTAAAGGTTGGAGATACAGTTGGTTTAGTGGGAAATACTGGGCGTTCGACAGCCCCACACTTGCACTATCAACTGAACAAAGGTAATCGGGTATTGGATCCAGTACAATATCATGGAACTTATCGACGTAAAATCCAAGATAAAGATGTGGTTAGTTTCTTGTCGGACATCGGTAGCATTATCAATGCACTCGATAGCCAAG
>CAKZLX010000511.1 GCA_937127265.1 uncultured Pseudomonadota bacterium | reverse complement strand
ATGAGGGCCGCATGCGATCCATCAGCAAGGACCACCATCGAAGCATTGGGTATCTGTTTGGTAATTTGTTGCGCACAGGATATCGGTGTGAACCCGTCATTTTCGGCGGCGACCACCAATACTGGACAGTGAATGTCCGAAAGTAGATCCCAAGCCGAATGTTCTTGGCAAGCCCAGACAGCCCTGGTGAAAAGTCGCATGTCCATAGTGGCTAGGTGTTCAAGGTAGGGGCGAAAGTCCTCGTATTTGGTGTAAATGGGATCGACCAAAGCGAAGGTGGATGCGAACGGCCAAGCGATTCGACTGACCAACAAGGGGTGCAGAAGGGTATTGGCGCGATGTCCCAGTTTAAAGGTAAGGCGACGAATGGCTCGAAAAACATAGGGAGAATATTCAAAACCACCAAAGGTACTGAGGGCATTGCCAGCGGTGCCCAACAGGTGAAAGATGGCTCCTACGCGTTCTCCTAAATGGCGATAGGCTTCAAGGTTCACTTGACATCCCATGGAGTGACCCATCAAGATGATGTTGTCTGTGCTGTCGGGAAAGGCTTCAGCCAAGATACACAATAAGTCTTTGGCATGTCGTTCGATGCTCATGTCGGCATCATGAGGATCTAGATTGCGATCACTATCACCGTGCCCTCGATAGTCCCAAGTGAGAACGGCAAAATCTGTGGTATGAGATTCTAGAATGTACTTCCAAAAAAATGTGCTGACGCCAACACCGTTTGAGCAGACGAATGGTATTCCATTTCCTTGTACTCGCCATCGTAGAAATACGCCATCCTCAGCAACGGTTTGTCCAGTTCTTACAATACTCATAGCATTCTCCTTCTTTCCAAATTGTAATCGGTTGATTGAAGGTTGGCGATCATTCTCCGCCTATTGTTACGTCATGTTATGAATGGATATGAAACAGCAAAGTATTGTGTGGTTATGGATGGGAATTGCCTTGATGGTTCGGCTCTATTTTGTCGCCTATTATTATGGGTGGGAAGAGAGTGACTATGGTAATTTGGCGATGGTCTATGGGGTGTGGGAGAGTGGTTTTACCCATTTTGATATGAATCACATGCCCGGCTATTATTTTGTATCGGCTTTATTCTATGGCATTGTACAAAACAGTACTTGGGCGGCGATCACTGTCAGCGTTCTATCTGGTTTGTGCACTTTGTATCTTGTGGGAATATGGGCAAAGCGTTGGGGGACGCAAATCACCGTCGGTATTGCCATGCTACTCTTGCTAATTCAGCCTGAGTTCTCCTTGTATGCGTCATCTTCTTTACGTGAGCCGTTGTATACTTTGTATGTTCTGCTTGGTCTACAGGCCTTACATCGTGGAGATGCTTGGAAATATGGTGTTTGGGGATCACTGGCTTTTTCGGTGCGTTTTGAAGCCCCTTTGTTTTGGATTCCGATGTTGTTGCTGGCTCCATTTGGTTGGAAAGATCGTTGCCGTTCCGCGATGGTGTTGTTCGGTGCGATTGGAATATGGATGCTCTATTGCTATCAGGTCTATGAAACGCCATTCTTTTGGCAACACGCTGCCAGTGTCAATGTGGAAACGGGGCTGGGTGAGGAGGCCCAATCATTGGTCGATTGGATGGGTAACGGACTGAGAGTGGTGTGGGGATTGCTCACTGAGATTGTACCCAATCATCTTGGTCATGGTGTATTGTTGGCATGGTTGTGCACACCCTTCGTTTGGAGAGACTCCAAAGGTATGATCCGTACCTGGGTATTTTCTGTGTTGATGACAGGAGTTTGGTTGGGGATTGCTTTTGTTGCACAACATGAGGTCGGACACAATCTGTACTGGAAATGGATGTATCCCCTGATCCCATTGTGGGTGTTGTGTGCCGCAGTGACCATCACTAGGGTTTTGCCAAAGTGGGGTTGGGGACTGCTGGTTGTGCAGGCGTTGTGGGTGCAAGGTTTGGAAAACCAGAGGCAGTTTATTCTGTCTGAAAGGTTGTATGGTCCTCAAGTACGATTGGCGCA
>CAKZLX010000510.1 GCA_937127265.1 uncultured Pseudomonadota bacterium | reverse complement strand
AAAGTTTTCATCAAAATGTTGCCGATGATATGAATGCACTGTTGGAGGATTTTCAACAACAAACCAACAACAATTTGCGTGGGTTGGTCTTGGATTTACGAAACAATCCAGGGGGTTACTTAAATCAAGCCATCAAAGTGTCTGACCGTTTTATTCGTAGTGGTGTGTTGGTTGCAACCGTTGAAGGGGCTGAACGAACCCGCGAAGAAAATCACGCCAAATCAAGGAATACCCTGACCACGATTCCAATTGTGGTGTTGGTGAACGGAAACTCAGCATCGGCATCCGAGATCGTTGCGGGAGCTTTGCGCAATCAAAGTCGTGCGATCATTGTTGGAGAACGAAGTTTTGGTAAAGGGTCTGTCCAACATTTGTATGGTAACCCCGATGATTCTCGTTTAAAACTCACTGTGGCCCAGTATCTCACGCCGGGTGATCAATCGATTCAGTCCGTTGGTATTCCCCCGGACATTTTGCTGCAACCAAGTATTATTCGTCCAGCGACCAAAACAGACGAAGCCCAAACAGAAGAGATGGTCTCTTTGTATTGGCGTGACTGGATCACGCGTGAAGGTGATTTGGAACGACATTTGAGTAATGACTCGACGTTACAAGGACAAACCAAATACGCCTTGCGCTACTTACTCGAAGAAAAAGAAGGCAAAGATCGAACGGATCCGAAAAAAGATTGGGAGGTCGAGTTTTCACGAAAGTTGTTGTTGAAGACGGATGGTAACGATCGGGCTTCGGTGATGCTTGCCGCAGCCGGTTTAGTTGAACAAACGGCCTTAGAGGAACAACGAATCATTCAACAGCAATTCAACAGGGTTGGCGTAGATTGGCGGGCCGGAACCAACCATTACCCCAAAGCCAAAGAGGATTTGAAGATAACTGTCGACATTTTGGGTGATGGTGTTCTTAATGCTGGAGAAGAAGAGACCTTACGTGTAAAAGTGCACAACGCCTCGGAGCGTCCGTACCATCAGTTGTCCATTTTGTTGAAAAGTGATCACCCAAGTGTTGATCACCGCGAGTTTTACATCGGTTATGTCGACGCCAATCAAACGGTGGAAAAGGAATCAACTATCACTGTGCCACATGGGTATGGGACGGAAACGACAGAGGTATTGGTGGAAACCCGTGACCCCACAAAAATCCTATTTGACCAAACCAAAACGGTTCAAACCAAGGGGAAAGACATGCCCAAGTTTGCTTGGACAGTCAATTTGTATGATGGTTTATCGGGAAAAGGCAAAGGAAATGGCAATCAAATCCCAGAAGTTGGTGAGACCATTGTGTTAGAAGTGGCATTGTCCAATAAAGCACCGACCAATGATGCTGAAACGACCAATGACGATAGTGAGGCTGGTGCCAACGCATCCGCAATTGACCCATATATCCGTTTGAAAAATCGTTCCCGCCAACATTTGGATTTGTTGGAAGGGACCTTGGAAGTGGGTAAGAATAGTGCAGATTGCGAAGAAGATTGCGATAGAATCTTGTCACAAGGGGATACAGAAACAGGGACGTTCTCTTTTAAATTGAAATCACTGCCAACCAGTGGCCACTGGGATTTGGAAATGTTGGTGGGTTCCAATCGTACCTATGACTACAATACAACTGTGCAAGGTGGGTTCTCAGAGTATTTTCAGTTAAAAACAACAGTGAACCTATCTCCCAAGGTAAAATTTGTTGAGCAGAAATATGACCAACCTCAAATTACACTGGAACAGCAAACCGTGCAGGGAGACTTCTTTGAACTGTCTGGATTTGCTGAGGACGAGAGTGGTATTACCGACATCCTTGTGTTTCATGGTAAAGAAAAGCGAGAAGACAAGATTTATTACAAGGGTGAAACAGGACTGTCTGGCAGGGTACCATTTGGATTGGATGTTCAATTGGAAAAAGGTAGTAATCCATTTTATATCTTGGTAAAAGACAATCAGGGCTTACATACATCACAGTATGTTCAAGTTTGGAAAGACTAATCACATCATTTGCGA
>CAKZLX010000509.1 GCA_937127265.1 uncultured Pseudomonadota bacterium | reverse complement strand
AGCGTTTAATGCTCTTAGTCTAGTCGATGCACAAACCGGAACTGGTGCCTTGAGCGTCAACAGTGGCACAATAGCCGTTTGGGTTTGCAGTCCCGATCCCGCTGTGGGTGTATGGCCCTATGATGGGTTTGACAACAGTGGAATCGTATTGCACAGCAGTTCTCCCAATGCAGGAACCTATGTGTATACCAATGGAGAAGTACAGACGATAGCCAGTCCAACAGGTGGTCAACAACCGGGAGCGTGGGTGATTCGTGCCAAGGCAACCACCGAGTCAGTCACGGTAGAACCAAGTGCCGAACCATCTTCGGAACCCAGTGTAGAACCGAGTACTGAACCGAGTGCCGAACCGTCTACTGAACCGAGTGCCGAACCCTCTTCGGAACCAAGTACTGAACCTGCCAACGAACCAGGTGCCGAAGAAACAGATGACCTACTCTTGCAAACCATCACACCGGACACGGGGGGTGTTGGAGAGAGTGTTTCGATTACCGTTACGGGTCAAGGTTTTGTGGAGGGAACCTTGTTGTATATAGGTGGCTTGCTTTGTTCTGATATCGAGGTGGTTGGAGAAAATGCCATCGTTGCCCAAGCACCAACCGCTTTACCAGTCGGTACGCATGACGTGTCGGTGGTTTTACCTGACAATACCCAGTCGACTTTGGGTGGGGGCTTTACGGTTGAATACGCCAGCAAAGGATGTGTCACCCAGTCTGCATTCTCTTCATGGTTGGTGATGTTTTTGACCAGTGGTCTATTGTTTTGTCGACGTCGGGACTGTTGAGGGGTGTTTGGTGAAGGTGAGTGATTACTTGTTCGAAAATGTAGAATGACAACCATAAAAATAGGATGCTTGTGTCAGTGATCACCAGTATCGTGCTCACCACAGTCATGATTTTCCCAGTAGTCCAAAGATTCCAGCATTTCTTGCGCTTGAATGCAGAGTTCACTATCGTTGATATGTGAAAAAGAAAAGGAGCCGTCGAGTGCTTGAGGACAAATGACATCTAAACCTTCGATATATAATTGGTAGTTCATATCTCGAAGTTCCTTTTGTTGTAAGATGTCTAGAATGACGTTTTCCTGATCTTCCATCAAATTATCGCTATGAATACGCAGGTGAAATTGTCGACTCATGATGGTTTGGGCAAGTGAAGGTGTAAGGGCATCGACAAACCCTACAGTGAGCTGTTGACCTTCAAAGGCAAGGATCAGTTCGTTGACATCTTTATGGTTGTATCGATTGTTATCCCAATCCTTGTATCGTGAGATGGTCAGTGATTCACCTGAGAAGTCGGAAACCCCCTGGATAGGCAATGGCGATTCAATTTCTAGACTGGGAATGTCGCCTGTAAACAAAAATCCAAGGTCAGGATTATCGGTGGTTATATTTCCCAATGAGAGCCTATTAATTGGAATGTCCTCTATACCCCGTAATCTTTCGATAGGGGTATCTTGCACTTCGATATTAAATCTAGTGTTGGGGTCAGACCATTGTTGTAGAGCTACAATGTTATCGGGAGTCAATAGGTGTGCGGGTATACTGATATCTTCCCATGAATATTTGGCGATATGTTTGACGTGCGTAGGGGTGAGGACCTTGAGGGTCTGTAGGTTCAAGGTTTTCTGTTGAGAAAAATCGATTTCTTCAAATAAAGACAGGGGTATATCTTGAAAATCGATGTCTTGATGCGCAGACGGCAAACGATTGAGATGTTTTTGGAGGTATTCAGGTTGTACCTTTAGCCAACTGGGTAACACAACCTCTTCGATGGGTACCAGATCGGTAAAGACACTAGGTTCAATGACCGTAAGACCTTGTAGTGTGATCCGATTGAGATGAGGTCGTTTCATCAAGATATCGACTTGTGAGGGACGAAGTGTTTCTAATCCATTGAGAGACAAATGGTACTTTCCATTGATCAAAATCGTAAAACTCTTGTCATCAATTTCTTGCAACCCATTGAGTTCAAGACTGGCACTGCTATTTTTCGATGTCTGTTCGATTAAGATTTCAGCAATTTCGGGTGTGATATGGTGTAGTCCATTCAGGTTTGTAATACCCTTTGTTGGCAGGATATTTTGTAGCATCAAGCGCAGACCATCAGCTGTATAGGAGCCAAATTCACCGAGCCATCGCAATCTTTCCTTTACAAGAAGGTTGAGATCTGTTTGTGAGGTTTTCCAAAAATGGGTTTGAAGAAAAAGAATGGTTTGTACCCACTCTGTTGTCATTTCCACCTTGTCAAAAGGAACAATGATACGCCTTGTTTTTCTTTTCCACTCGGGGATGTTTTCTTGGGTGATTGACTCTTTACTTCCCCACAACAAGTATAAATAGGATTGGGGAGAGAGCGATTGTAGGTCGGGAAAGATTAATGTACCATTGAGACTTTGCAATGCTTTAGCGGTCTGCAGTGGTATCTGTTGTAAGCCATGAAATACGGTGGTGTTGGCGATGGTTGTTTTAAAGTGTGCGGGTGTCAGCTCACTGGTCTGTACCTCTAATCGAGAGGGTCCTTGTAGAAGGGCGGTAAAAACATTGGCTTTTAGATGGTTCAACCCTTTGAGTTCTAGAGTGTTGGAAAAGGATTGAAAGGCTTGGGCTTCTCTTTTGGACAACGATTCGAGGTCGTTGAGCTTGAGGATTTCTCCCTTGAATTTGG
>CAKZLX010000508.1 GCA_937127265.1 uncultured Pseudomonadota bacterium | reverse complement strand
CCAACCGACCCATATCACCGGTGTGCAACCAACCATCATCATCGAGGGCGCTTTCGGTGGCTGAAGCGTTGTTGAAGTATCCTTGCATTACGTTTTGACCACGAGCCAGAACTTCTCCCACACCATTTTCGTCAGCATTGATAATTTTGAGTTCGACACCAGGTACTGTTTTGCCAACCGTTCCTGCTTTGGCGCCAGGTCCACCGGCAGAGACTGTTAATACGGGTGCGGCTTCAGTGAGTCCATAGCCTTCGGTTAAATGAAGACCCAAGCCAGAGAAGAACTTTTGGGTGTCTGGAGGTAAAGCGGCACCACCAGAGATTAAGAACTTGATGTTGCCACCCAAACGTCCATGAATCGGGGCAAACAACAATCGACCGATGTCTAGTTTGGCATTGCGCCCTAATCGACGATTCAGTTCAAGCATGCCATCGACCAGTGCTTCAAATAGTGAACCTTGTTCTTGGATTTGTCCTTTGATACGACGCTCTAAAAGTTGCCACAAGGCGGGTACACCAACCATAGCGGTGACTTGTCCTTTTTGTAAGCCGTGGCTTAACTGCTCTCCAGTGACTTCATCCAAATAGATGATGCTGGCTCCTAAACTCAAAGGCATCAACAAACCACAACTAAACTCAAAAGTATGGTGAAGTGGGAGTACCGAAAGCAAACGGTCTTCACTGGAGATGGAGAACAATTTACCCAAAGAAGCCAGCATGGAGGTGAAGTTGCCATGGGTGAGCATAACCCCTTTGGGGATGCCGGTCGTACCACTGGTATAGAGTACAGAGGCTAAACTGTCTTCGGTAATGTCAATTTTGTCGGTTTTGTGTTCGGCATCAGGAATTTCTTCCGCCATCAAGACCATATCCAATTTGTCAACCGAGAGTTCATGGGCAAAAGTGTCGATAGCTTCTTGGTCAAAAATACCCACTTTGGCTTCGGCAGAAGTATCAATGGTGATCGCTTGGGTGGGGGTCAAGGCTACATCCAGAGGTACAGCAATGGCACCTGCGACCAAAATACCAAAGTAACAGATGGACCAGTTGGGGTGGTTGGCACCAGAGAGGTATACGCGGTCACCAACTTCCACGCCCGCTTCTTTTAGACGCAATGCAACTGAATGAGCGCCTCTACGCATTTCCAAATAGGAGATTCGCGAGAATCCGTCATCGTGGATACGCATCAATGCTGGCAGATGCTCATAGCGTTCAGCAATTTCATCGAGCATGTCCACCAAGTGATCGTAGGAACGCAGTGGTTTACTTTCTTTATTCTTCTTTTCTTCGACCAAGGGGAAGACATTTTCTACCAAGCCGGGACAGTGGACATCCAAGATATATTCACGCCAGTCGATATCCAATGGTAACCAAGGCAGTAGTACTTGTTCTTCGGTGCTCAATCGCTGATAGGCAAGATCGGTGTGTAAAGTGGAGAAACGATAGTTGTGAGTGGCGGTAAACGGAACAAACTGATCGGTGATTCGCCCTGTGATGTCTAGGTTTTTAACCAGCCCATTGATCGATTTGCGGGCTGGTTTGGCCAAGGATGAGAGTACACCTTTTTCCAGTGGTTTCAACCAGTCACCCAATTTTTGAACTTGTTGTGCCTGTATTTTGGGACCACGGTTCCAATAGGTGTTGACGCTCACCGGAGTGGCTTCAATTCGTTGTTGAATAGTGGCCAGTAGGGGGTTCTTTCCCTCTTCTCTTAGTCGACGACGTTTGTGTAATGATACCAGTTCGACCAAACGATACATCGGTAGGGGATTGCTAGCGGATGTTCCGTATTGGTAGACAATCTTATGGGTATCTTCCAATAGTTCGGCGCAGGATAAGACCATCCCAATGGCGACCAAATCAACAGGAATAACATCCAAAACCGATTCTTTGGTGGTGGGAACCAG
>CAKZLX010000507.1 GCA_937127265.1 uncultured Pseudomonadota bacterium | reverse complement strand
CGAGATGACTTTTGCTTGGGGTTTGGGTAGAAGATTGTCTTTGAGGTGGGAGGCATCGGCATTGACGATCACTGCACGTGTTGTCAGTGTTGCCTTGTTGGTCTGAACCAGAAAAGATTGTTCGTGGGGTACAATTGTTGTGACAGGGGTATTGTTTTGAAGGGTTACACCCAGTTCGGTGGCGATCTGAACCAAGGCATCGACTAATTTCCCAACCCCACCAACAACGCCATACCCACCCAATGCCAATTCCACATGGGCGATACAGTTTAAGGTAGCCGGTGCTTGGCGTGGGTCAGAACCATTGTAGGTGGCATATCGCAACAAGACGTCTCGTAAATAGGGGTTGTGGACAAATCGAGCAATACCTTTGGACATCGAGCGCAATGGGTCCATCTTGGGAATAAGGGTCCACTGTTGAAATGCCAGTTTGAGTAGGTCTGTCCAATGTGGTGCTGGCGCTTGCACAAATAAAGGAGCCGAACCATCCCAGATGTCTTTGGCATAGGACATGAAATTGTCAAACTCTACACGGGCTTCGCTGCCCAGTACAGATTCGATAGATGTTTGAGTGTCTTCTATTTGATGGTGAACATCCAGTACGGTACCATCTTCAAATAAATATCGAAAGGCAGGGCTCGATTGTATAAACTTAACATAACTTGTAGAGTCCTGATTTCCGAAACGCAATAGTTCCATCGCTTCATCAACCATCGTCATCACGCTTGGACCGGTATCGCTGACAAAATCACCATCAACAAAAATACCGGCTTTGCCACCCATTCGAGACAGTTGTTCTACAATCAACACCCGATGTCCTTTGGCCGCCAATCGAATTGAGGCTGCCAAGCCACCAAATCCACCGCCAACTACGATGCAATCATACTCAACACTCATTTGTTTAATCTCCATCGTGCAAACCACGCTCATATTCGAGTGGGTAGGTTTTCGCGTTGCTGCATTTTGCGTTTGTAATGTGCAATGAATCGATCGTTGTCTTTTCCCAAATGAAAGGCATCAATGTCTTGTAGTCCACGTTTGACTTCGGCCTCAATGTCCGTCACCGAAGCATGGTGGGGCAAGGGGTCACGAAAAGATACATAGGCAATCGGTTTTTCGCTATCTTTGTACAAGTATTGAATCGCCACCGGGATGATCGGTAACGCAGTATGTTCAGCCAGTTTGGTGACCCCACGTTTAAACCGCAGAGCGGAAAGGTGAGCCGGACGATGTTCACCTTGCGGAAAAATCCATAACTGCGTTGGGTCAGTACAGAGACGGGAACCTTGTTTTAACTGGATGTGTGCTTGCGTCGAGGAGTTTGTATTGAGGGGAATTGCGCCACACCACCGAAGAAAAGACAATCGTTCGAGTGTATCTTGTTTGACAAAAACAAAAGCCCGTTTGCTTAGCAGTTCACTCAAGGTAAAAAATAAACAAGAGTCCCAATAAGATACGTGGTTAGGGGCAATGATTGCACCAGTGTCATTGGCTACTTCTTGGGCACCATGCAGATTGTCAATATACAATTGTTCAATATGACCATCCAGTTTCCAAGCCATCATCCACCGAATCACATCCAAAAATATAGGTGACCGTTCATCCGACAGTCGAATGCTAGGAAGTTGGAAAACGGTTGGGTTAGGCGTGGACATCGGAATAATCTCTACCTTTCCAACGCACTTGCCCAAATAAGGTTTGAATACCAGAATTGATAAACAAGGCAATCACAAGGCAACTGGCTAAGGGATGACACAAAACGGACACCATACTGTGTTGAAAACGAAGTGCCATTAGGATTCGTATTCCCATATTCATCGCCACACAACACCACACCCATATTGATTCAGGACCTTCGTAGAGGTCATGCCACGGTGCGACAACAAAGGGAAGTACAAAGCACACC
>CAKZLX010000506.1 GCA_937127265.1 uncultured Pseudomonadota bacterium | reverse complement strand
TGGTTGGGTGCCTCGTACGCTACACGAACCATGCGTTACGGTGGATTTATTCTGTTGGCTTTCATCATCTATCACTTGTTGCATTTGACTTCTGGTGCTGCGGTGCTTCCCGAAGCAAACATGGCTACCAATATCATTGAAAACGGAGACCTTAAAGGCGGTCGTGATGTTTACAAAAATGTGATGAATGGATTTACATTTCTTCCAACGGCAGTATTTTATCTTGTAGCCCAGATTATGCTTGGTTTACACCTTACACACGGTATTCACTCGATGAGTCGTTCCTTGGGTATCTCTAATCCTGTGTGGACTGAACGAGCTGGTAAGGTGGCAGTGGCTACTGGTGTGGCAATCACTGCTGGTAATGTTGCTATCGTTATTTTTGGTATGATCACGCCACCTGTATAATCTTAGGAGACAACATGAGTAAAATTTTAGCTTCAAATGGTCCAGAGATTGACCGCAATGACCCTCAAAAATCGATTCAGACAGCTTGGGATAGACACCGTCAAGCGATTAAGGTGGTGAACCCTGCTAATAAACGTAAATACAATGTGATTGTTGTGGGTACTGGATTGGCTGGTGCTTCGGCTGCCGCCACCCTTGCTGAACTTGGGTACAATATCTTAAACTTCTGTTTCCAAGATTCGCCTCGACGGGCACACTCGATTGCTGCTCAAGGTGGTATCAACGCTGCGAAAAACTATCAAAACGATGGGGATTCGGTATATCGCTTGTTTTACGATACGGTGAAAGGTGGAGACTTCCGTTCTCGTGAGTCGAATGTTTATCGTTTGGCGCAAGTATCGGTGAACATCATTGATCAAGCTGTTGCACAAGGTGTACCTTTTGCCCGTGAGTATTCTGGACTGCTGGACAATCGTTCGTTTGGTGGTGCCTTGGTTTCACGTACCTTTTACGCCGCTGGTCAAACTGGTCAGCAGTTGTTGCTGGGTGCCTATCAAGCCCATGCCAAAATGGTACACACTGGTAAAATCAAAATGTTCCCGCGTACTGAAATGATGGATCTGGTCTTGGTGGACGGAGAGGCCAAGGGAATTACCGTTCGTGATTTGACCACTGGTGAAATCACTACCTATGCTGCTGATGCAGTGGTTCTAGCAACCGGTGGATACTCAAATGTCTTCTTCCTGTCTACCAATGCGATGGGTTGTAACGTGACTGCTACTTGGCGAGCCGCAAAACGAGGTGCCTTGTTTGCCAATCCTTGCTATTGCCAAATCCACCCAACTTGTATTCCGCAAGCCGGTGACTACCAGTCAAAACTCACTTTGATGAGTGAGTCATTGCGAAATGATGGTCGTGTTTGGGTACCAAAGAGTCCTGAAATTGCTGCCAAAGTTCGAAAGGGGGAAATCAAGCCATCAGACATAGCCGAAGCCGATCGTGATTATTATTTGGAACGTCGCTATCCAACCTTTGGAAACTTGGTACCGCGTGACGTGGCTTCTCGTGCCGCCAAAAAAGAATGTGATGAAGGCAAGGGTATTGCGATGTCCGAAAAGGGCTATGGCGTATTCCTCGATTTTGCATCGGCGATTGAGCGTTATGGTAAAATTGAAGCCAATAAACGAGGTGTGGGTGCAGACAAAGCAACTGCTGCTCAGATTCAAGAATGGGGTTCTAAGGTTGTTGAAACCAAATATGGAAACCTCTTTGAAATGTATGAGCGAATCAGTGGTGATAATCCATACAAGACACCAATGCGAATTTATCCCGCACCACACTACACCATGGGTGGTCTGTGGGTCGATTACAACTTACAATCCAACGTACCAGGGTTGTTTGTGATTGGTGAAGCCAACTTTTCTGATCACGGAGCCAATCGTTTAGGTGCTTCTGCATTGATGCAGGGCTTGGCTGATGGGTATTTCGTCTTGCCGTATACCATCGGACACTACCTTGCCCAGACAACACCCGGTTTCACTGACAATGCCCGTGCTGAGTTTGAAGCCTCCAAAAAAGAAGTAACCGATCGCTTGGAGAAAATACTATCCATTAAAGGAACCAAGTCTTCGGATGAGTACCATCGTGAGTTGGGATACTTAATGCTGGATAAAGTCGGTATGGCTCGTGACAAAGAAGGTCTAGAACACGCCATTGCTCGTATCAAAGAGATTCGTGCTGACTTCTGGAAAAATGTATCGGTCCCCGGATCTGCTAACGGTATCAACCAATCACTTGAAAAAGCCGCTCGTGTGGCTGAGTTTTTGGAGTTTGCTGAAGTGATGGCATTTGATGCACTTGAGCGGGCGGAGTCTTGTGGTGGTCACTTCCGACTGGAATCACAAACTGATGAGGGGGAAGCCTTGCGCATGGATAAAGAGTACTCCTATGTAGCTGCATGGGAATACAATGGTGAAAGCGCAGCCCCAACCTGTCACAAAGAAGATCTTTCTTTCCAATATGTTCTACCTAGTCAACGGAGCTACAAATAATGAAAACCATCAATTTAAAGTTGAAAGTATGGCGACAAAATGGTCCAAACGATTCTGGTCGCTTCGAAGAGTACGACGCCAAAGACGTCAACACCCACATGTCATTTTTGGAAATGTTGGATGTGGTAAACGAAAAGTTGGAACGTGAAGGCAAAGAGCCGATTACCTTTGAACATGATTGCCGTGAGGGGATCTGTGGGTCATGTGGTTTCATGATCAATGGTAAAGCCCATGGGCACATGGCGCGTACTACAACGTGTCAATTGCATATGCGTGAATTCAAAGATGGGGAAGTTCTGGTGATTGAACCGTTCCGTGCCAAAGGCTTTCCAGTGATGAAAGACCTGATGGTTGATCGTGGTGCCTTTGACCGTATCATTCAACAGGGCGGTTATGTCTCTGTTCGTACCGGTGCTGCTCCGGATGCGCATGATACACCTGTTCGTAAAGAAGCAGCCGATTTGGCTTTCCAAGCTGCGGCTTGTATTGGTTGTGGTGCGTGTGTTGCGACCTGCCCAAATGCTTCGGCGATGCTCTTTACGGGGGCCAAAATCAGTCACTTGGGATTGCTGCCACAGGGTCAAGTAGAGCGATTTGATCGTGTGGAAAAAATGGTCACCCAAATGGATTCTGAAGACTTTGGTCACTGTACCAATTTTGGTGAATGTACATTGGCTTGTCCCAAAGGTATCCCCTTAGACGTGATTGGTCGTATGAATCGCGATTTATGGCAATCACAGTTGCTTAAACGCTAATTCAAGGATACTTTGATTCCCAGTTGAACAGTGATTATTGATCAATAATCATATGATGAATTGGGGACTTACCCAGTTATACCATTAGAGGAATAGATCATGGGTACTAAAGAATCCAAAACCGACTCAGCAAATACTGTAGATAGCGAACAGGAAACAACCTCAACCGAACAAGATGAGGTTTCAACACCAGATGGTACTCCCCAGGGAGAATCACCTGGTGTTTCTACATTGGACATAACAAAAACAGATGAAGATACCGTGTCTGAAGACACAGATAGCAGCCAGTCCAATGAAAATAATGAAGAGAAAGAAGATCCGGTTGAGACTGTTTACTTGGATGATTCAAAAGTAGGTGTGCGATATGAGGACTATCCTCTGTCGGATGCTGTCGTTAAAGGGCTGTCTGATATTGGACAGACCTATCTCTCTCGCTATCATCAATTGATGTTGCACCATCTAACTTTGGGTGAAGATAGATGGTTCAGTGTTAATTTGGCCAGTAATCGCGGACAAGTAATCGGGGCATATCTAGTCGATATTGCACAAATAGACACCACAAAAACAAGTGTGTTGCTCTGTGTTGCGGTGCCTAAAATTCGCCAGTACTTTGAACGTGATTTGATGAGTATCGCTAGGTACACCGGTGTTCGTATCTTGTGTTTAGATGAATCTCCGTCTGACACTGCCGAACTCGACGAAGTGCCAAATATTATCATTGCCTCCATTCAAACGATGCAGACTTTGTCTACAATGCTTGATTTTTCAAATATCGAAGTGTGTTATTGTGATGAAGTAGAGAAAAGTATTCGTGATGCCCAAGATGATTTCATTTCTTTTGTTAATGAGCATTCTTTTCCACAGGTGGTGTTGCAATCTTCATATTATTCAAAGGACTTGGTGCAAAGCATACAGCAGTGTAAACCAGAACTCAACCCTACTCGTATCTTTAAACACCGTAGCCATGGTCCAGATGTATTTGTCTCAGCAACAATTCAGCAGCAAACCATCGTAAATCTATATTACCATGCACTGTTACAAAGAATGGTCATTTTGGGAGATACGACTCAACAGTCCATCCTCAGTGCGCTGCACCTTGATTTTCAAAGACGTGGTATTGATATTTTGGACTGTACTACGATGTCTGAAAGTGATCTGCAGGGGTGTATCGACAAACTCAGAGAAAACCGTTGTCAAGTGTTGATGATGAGTAAAGATCAGTATGTTACCGCGAATCATGTCGAATGCGATATTGTGGTTTGTTTGCAAGGACTAACAGGTGCTAGTGAAATGTCACTGATGAAGAAATACCGAAAACTGTCGACTCTTGTGGTTCTAGGAACGGAGCAAGAAAGTTTTGGTGGTGTTGATACACATCCCTTAGAAGAAATGGGTCTTGTCAATCTCAATCCCTACGCGACAATAACCTCTGTGTTGCGCAAGAATCTACGGATTGGTATGCAAACGGACTGGACAGGGGTGGTTGATCACTTACTTTCGGAAGTGGATGGGAAACAACTTCTTGGTGAGGCTTTACGATTGAGTCTTCAACAAAAGCGTGCAGGACAAGGGCTAGTGGTCTCCTCAGTGTATAAAATGGAAGGTAAAGATATCTTTCAGCGTCGAAATCGTCGAAATACACGCTCAAAACGTCGTTGAGTTGAACAGATGTTGCTTTTGTGGATTGGTGCTACCATCATGGGCGTGCTAGTGCTTGGGACAATAGTCTATTTGATGCTGCTAGAATCGGAACAATAACCAAAGGTGTAGAGGTTTGGCGTGGAAATTAAGTTTGCAGATCCCTTGGATGAAATATTGGCAAAGTCTGGTCCAAGTGCATTGTTTACCATGACCCATGAGCAAGAATTACAATTTGATTTGTTTCGGACACGTGATTGGCGTCGTCGGTTCGAGGCGATATCAAGCGGGAACACTGGTAAGCACAATACTTACCATCATTGTGTGTGTGTTGATCAGCAGACCCAGTGGCCGATGTATGTGTTGATCACCACCAATGATTGCGACTTGGTGCAGTCTGATGCTCATACCAGTACCCAAAGATGTGAAACATTCGTTGAGGCACAAGCCCTCATATACCAGTTGAAAGAAGACTTGTTTGGTCAAACAAGCAATCGGGAATAGTACTCGATTTTTTACTTTGGAAACGAGACACTTGAAAATTCGTGTCCCAAGCCACCGCGTCCATGACCAAGAGCAAAACGATTGGATTGTGATAAAAGATGCAGACAATACCGGATTCCTTCGGCCGAAGCGTTACGGATATCGTATCCTTTTGCCAAAAAAGCCGTAATGGCAGAGGACAATGTACAGCCAGTACCGTGTGTGTTTTGGGTATCAAATCTTGGATGTGTAAAACGATACTCTTGATTCGCAATGCGTAGAATGTCTGTGATGATTGATGACGTATCAGTTTCACCATTGGTTAACAAAACATTAGGAAAGTCTTTAAGGTAGGCAACTTCCTGATGATTGGGGGTGGCTAAGCTGACCAGTGGTTTGAATAATTGACAAACCGTTTTAATGTCAGAGGGGGTTAATAGTGCCGTTCCAGATGAAGACACCAATACGGGGTCCCAGACAATAGGACAGGTGAGAGTTTGCAAAGCATCAACGATTGCACGTGCCTGCTTAGCGTTACCAATGGCTCCAATCTTGATAGCGTGAGGGGTAATGTCATCCAGAAGGTGTTCAATCTGTTCTCCAATTAATGAATCATGGAGATGGTGCACAGAAGAGATCGATTTTGTATTCTGGACAGTCAGTAAAGTTGGGATCGCCATACCATAGACATGGAGTCCCATAAATGTTTTGAGATCACATTGTATACCTGCGCCACCACTGGGGTCAGATCCTGCTATGCTCAAGGCGTAATGGGTTTTGTAACTGGGTATCATGAGGTGTCCTTAATCATTGGAATAGAAAAACTAACATAAAAGACTTGACGTATGATATCAAACACATTACATTCTGTGGGCTCAATGAAACTGAGCAATGTTCTTGGAAAGTTCGGAAAGAAAAGTCAAGCAAAAAATCAAAAACTTTGAGAAAAAGTTTGACATTGAATCTGAAACTGATTACATTCCAAAAGCGCTCTGAAAACGAGCGACCTT
>CAKZLX010000505.1 GCA_937127265.1 uncultured Pseudomonadota bacterium | reverse complement strand
TGAGTTTACGAGATGTCGACATATCGATACTCCTTTCCAATACCTATAAAATCAACAATCCAACAAGAAACGAGGAGCCACAACCTCACGAACGACCGTACTACGACCCGTTGGTTGGATATCTTGCAAAGATTTGGCGGCTTCTACAATGTCTTCTTGGGTCAAAATGGTGGCTTCTTCCAAGGTCAAACACTGGGCGATACCGGGAATATCTTTTTGTCCACAGGCTTTGGTGGGAAGTCCAGGGAAACGTTGTACAATTTGTCCTTGGATGGTGCGTACAAACCCAGAAAACTCACGGTCTTCAGCGGCAACAATCAAGCGACCAGTCTTTTGAACCGATTCGGCAATACCGTCCAAATCTGGTGGAACCAAGGTTCGTAAATCGAGCACTTCTGCATCGATGCCTTGTTTTGCCAATTCGGCTGCGGCATCCATCGCAGTCCAGACCGCCCGCCCCCAAGCCACAATCGTTACATCAGCGCCTTCTCGCCGTACAGCCAATTTAGAAAAGGGAACCCGAACGGATTCATCAATCTCAGGAATACCACCACGCATCACGAATTTACGCAACTTGGCGATTTCTTGTTTGTCGGTTGGCTCTCCGGGAAATGCCGAACCTTTGTATTGGCGATACATCCACTTGGGTTCAAGCACGATTACCGGACCACGGTACTCGGCAGCGGTCATCAATAAACCATAGACATCCAAAGAAGTAGAGGGCATCAACAACACCAAACCTGGAATGGCTGACAAATAGCCGTCGAGTGACATCGAGTGATAGACCGCACCACCACCAAATGGATCGACCGGTGTACGCATGATTAAGGCATAATTGGAACGGGCATTGGTACACCAGTACGTATTGGCCATGTGTACAAACCAGTGGAAAGCATTGAGAGCATAATCTCCAAACTGAATCTCGGGTAACGCTACCAAATCATCGTGTAAGGCGGCACCACAGGCGGTACCCATAATCAAAGGCTCATTCAAAGGAGCATCTTCAATTTTGTTGGGATGCTTCTCCAACAAACCCGCCGAAGCCTGCATCACACCACCCAATTTGGCAACATCCTGTCCCCACATCACGCCACCATGGTTGCTGATGATGTTGTCGAGTGCCGCACGAATTGCCCCACCATAGGTAATGTTGGTGGTGGTTGAAACGGTTGGGGTTTCGGTGACCACAGGAAACGGAGCCCGTACGTGTTCGTGAATCGACTCGATTGGTGGCTCGGGTTCAGCCCGTACAGTTTCCTGCAACTTGGCAAAACGCTCGTGCTCGGCACCCATGATGCTTCCTAAGTCGTGGTGCTTAAAGTAGTCTTGTCCAGAACCGTCAATCCGTTTGACAATTTCAGACTCTTCAAGAACCCCCATGTCCACCAACTGACGACCAAAATCATTGAGAGGGTCGTGTTGGTCAAGGTCAAACTTGTAGTCTGCGGCAGAAGAGTGGGCATTCAGACGGGGCAAGTTGACCACGTGGAACAGGATTGGCTTTTGTTCTTTTTGCACGTACTCAACCGCCTCACAAGTGGTTTTGTAGGTATCAAAGAAATCGGCGCCATCACAAGTGAAGTGCTTGATACCAAAACCCTCCGCATAAGCCTTGAAACTTTGGATCCCACGCCCTTCAGCAGGTGTGGTGGAAATGGCGATTTCATTGTCGGTAATCATGATAATGGTGGGTGTAGACCAAACCGAGGCGGCATTCATGGCATCATGCAAATCACCTTCAGCCGAGGTTCCATCACCAATAATTCCCATGGTGACTGCATCGTGAATCCCTTTGACTCGGAAGCCTTTGGCATATCCAACCGCTTTACCCAATTGCATGCCCACGGGACTCTGCACAGGAAGAATACCGACTTCTTTGATATCCAAGTGATAGACCATCTGACGACCACGACTCAAGGGGTCGGTGTCACGCGACAATTGCTGACGAAAGACCGCCTCTGAAAAACCTTCAAAACCGTTTAAGTCGCACCACATCGAACACATCGAACCCGATCGATAATGCGGAACAATTCCGAAATTCTTGGGGGTAACATATTTGGAAAGTGCCAAAGCCGTTGCTGTACCGTGGATTTCTTCACCAGCACCCCAAATGGCAAACTTGACTTCTCCTGTACGAACCAAGTTGATAATCCGTTCTTCAAGGGCGCGAGAACGAGCGGCTACGGTGTACGCGAGGCGCAATTCTTCATGGGTTGGGTTCATCATAGACTCCGATCTAAAATCAAGGATAACAGTGTAAAAATAATAATGTGGAATGGACTATTCATAACCAGTTTTATGCCAATTTTCCAATCCTGAGAACAGAGGCTCTCAATCATTCGGACAGTTAAGCACACACGCACGATGGGTATCTTTGCAAGTCACTTCAGGACCAACACAGGTTTCTTTCAAGCCATTACATTCATCCAAACAAGCGGTGACGTGTGGACATTCGACTTCACAGTATTTTTCGGCCTCAAAGATTGCATAGGACACCCCAACTTTCTTAACAAAAGCCTGATAAGCCATACCGCAACATTCCACTTCTTCAGGCGCCAGTTGCTCAACTGTGGTCGTTTCTTGGGACAATGGTTGTACGGTGCCGACCACACTGGCAAAACCACCCAAAATGAATATCGGCAACACCCAATCCACCCACAAGTGTTCTCCATCTTGCGTTGGTCGAATAAAGGATGAAGCAAAGATACCGGTCAAAGCCCCAATTCCAAAGACAGGAATCGGATAGGAACCCAAAATGGTGAGGACAGTTTTATGAACAGACTCGCGTCCATGCGCTTCATAAGGCCAAAGTAAAAAGAATAATAACACCGCCAAAACACTTGCCAGTACGCCCAAGACACCGCCAGATAGCCACCAACCAGGTTTACGCATACTCCAGACCCAAGGCCAAGAGAAGATCAAGGTTGACAACATACCAACCAAGGCTGCTTTATAAGGCGCCAAGTCTTGTATCGCAGAGATGAAACCACCCGAAGCATTGATACAGACCCCACCAAGCCAACCACCCAATGTCCCTAAAAACACCACCTGGGCGATGGCTTTGGGTGTCGAGAGAACAATGTCTTTGTGGGTAAACAGCATCTGTGGTGTTCGCCATGAAAAATGGTTTTCAGTGTCTATTCTATGTAATCCAGTCTACAACAATCTGCACCTTTGAGAACCAAATTCACAAGACATCCGATGTTATCTTCACAGTAGGCAGTTTGATTCTGTGGCAATAGACTTTCCATGGCAAACCCTAAATAGAATGATACAAGTTCAAAAGTCACCTAAATTGTGGAGGTTGAGATGGCTCGTCCGGTTATATTGTGTATTTTGGATGGTATTGGTTTGGGTAGAAAAGATGAATGTGATGCTGTGCATTTGGCCAAAACACCTCATTTAGATGCCTTGATGACATCGCATTCTTGGGGAAAACTCAAAGCCCACGGAACGGCTGTTGGTCTACCTACCGATGATGACATGGGAAACTCCGAAGTCGGACACAACGCCATGGGAGCAGGACGTATTTTTGCCCAAGGTGCCAAACTGGTGAATAACGCTTTTGAAACGGGGGCGATGTGGACTTCTCCGATATGGCAACGAGCGGTTCAAGCCAAAACACTGCACTTTTTGGGTCTCCTATCCGATGGAAATGTCCACAGTCACATCAAACATCTGTTGCAAATGATCTCCCAAGCCCATCAAGAGGGTGTACAACAGATACGGATTCACATCTTAACCGACGGTCGAGATGTGGCGCCTCGTTCTGCCCTCACCTACATTGAACAGTTGGAAGGTCACCTACATCCTTTCAACAACCAACATCAACGAGACTATCGTATTGCCACTGGTGGTGGACGTATGTGGATGACTATGGATCGCTACGAGGCCGATTGGGAGATGGTGGAACGGGGATGGAACTGTCACGTAATGGGAGAAGGAACCCGCTACAACACTGCTTCCGAGGCTGTCCAAACCCAATACGATGCCGATGCCAAGATAGACGATCAGTGGCTCAAAGAATTTGTGATTGGAGACTACCAAGGTATGGCTGATGGAGATGCGGTAATCTTGTTTAATTTCCGTGGTGATCGGGCGATTGAAATCTCTAGTGTCTTTGATAGTGCCGACTTCTCTCATTTCCAGAAACGCTTTCCACAAGGCGTCCAAGGTGATATTTTCTTTGCTGGCATGATGGAATACGATGGCGACTTACACATCCCCGCTCAATACTTGGTGGCACCACCAGCGATTGATACCACAGTGGGTGAACAGTTGGCCAATGCCCACAAAAAAGTCTTTGCTCTTTCCGAGACCCAAAAGTTTGGTCATGTCACCTTCTTCTTTAATGGCAATCGTTCAGGTGCCCTACCCGGTGAGACACAGCAAGAAATCCCCTCCTTGAATGTACCGTTTAACCAAGCCCCTCGGATGAAGGCACTGGAAGTGACCAACCAAACGGTAAAAGCCATCGAAAGCCAATCCTATGACCACATTCGCATCAACATTGCCAATGGAGATATGGTCGGACACACCGGAGACTTACAAGCCACCATTGAGGCTGTGGAATTTACCGATACTTGTGTGGGACGGATTGTAGAAGCCTGTCGACAGACCAATAGTGTACTGTTGATCACCGCTGATCACGGAAATGCTGATGAGATGGCACAGTGGGACAAGAAAACCAAAGCCCCCAAAAGAGATGCGGATGGAAATCTAGTTCCTTCGACGGCACACTCCAAAAATCCAGTGCCTTGTATTTTGTTTGACCCTCAAAAGGAGTGGACGCTCAAAACCACAGACACTGACCTACTCGGTGGATTGGCACAAATCGGTGCCAGTGTCTTGCAACTGGCCGATGTCACCATACCCGACTGTTATTTACCCAGTTTGGTGCAAACAACAACCACCACAATTGGTTGAACCAATTTCCCACAAAAACAGGAGTTCAGATGGCACTCAACGGACGAATCGATTTGCGCTCGGATACCGTTACCCAACCTTGCGAGGGCATGAAACAAGCGATGCTCAACGCCCCTCTGGGAGATGATGTCCTCGGTGATGACCCCACCGTACAGGCACTAGAAGCCAAAATTGCCGACCTACTTGGTAAAGAGGATGCCTTGTTTGTTCCTTCGGGAACCATGAGCAACCAAATCGCCCTCTGGATTCAAAGTAAACGAGGAGATGCAGTCGCTCTACACAATACGGCACACATCTATGTCTATGAAGCTGGTGGTCCTGCGGTGTTATCAGGATTGTTGCTCAAACCAGTGGGTGGGGAAAACGGCTTCATCGATCTCGATCAGTTACGTGGAACTTTTCCTCCCGATGACCCACACTTTGCTCCGGTTACACTGGTCTGTGCCGAAGATACTGCCAACAAAGGTGGTGGTACGGTTTACCCTCTTGAGCAACTAGACGCCATTGCTCAGATTGCCCATGACCAAGGAGCTCGCACCCACTTGGATGGAGCCCGCTTGTTTAATGCCGTAGCTGCTTCAGGTATATCAGCCGCCAGACGTGCAAAACACTACGACACCGTCAGTATTTGTTTTTCCAAAGGCTTGGGAGCACCAGTTGGTTCGGCCCTCTGCTTACCCAAATCCTTAAAGAAGGCGGCAATCCGTGCCCGCAAGATACTCGGTGGTGGCATGCGACAATCGGGTATGTTGGCGGCTGCTGCACTCTATGCCCTTGAACACAATGTCGAACGACTGGTGGAAGACCACGCACGGGTGCAACGACTGGCACAAGGTTTGATCGATGCAGGCTATGATGTACGTTGGCCGGAAAGCAACATGGTCTATTTTGAAACCAACGACCCCAACCAAATGATCGCCAAAGCCAAAGCGGTCGGTATTGATGTATTGAGCACTGGTCCAACCACAATTCGCGCAGTGATTCATAAACACATTGACGATGCCGACATCGACAGGTGCATTGCTTTTTTTGCTGGTATCAATCGGTAAACAACGCTTAAAACAGTCGTCTCTACGTCCGATGACGATGACAGAATATAAAAAACAACCACTTTCGACAGTCCAAGTGTCGAAACTCACCCTCTACACCATCCAGAAATTGCATCATGGCTGTCGAAGAATTGACCAATTCGACACTTTTTTAGTGTTTTCGACAGGTGAAATTGACGAACTTTTGCCCAACACTGCTAGTCGTCCGTGAATACCGATAGGTTTCAATTGGCACAAAATTTGCTGTAACGGCTCCAAACCCGGAGTCCCCAATGACCAAGAAACCACCTGATAACCAAATAGAGACCACCAATAGCCAAAAGGCCATCGAACGTTTCCAACAGATCCAAGACTTGTACAACCAAGGACT
>CAKZLX010000504.1 GCA_937127265.1 uncultured Pseudomonadota bacterium | reverse complement strand
TGTCCTATATTGATTGATCTTCACCCCACACTGTGTCGAAAATGGGTGGAGTATCGTTCAGCCAAGGATTTATTCCCGTTGTTGTCCCAAAATGATGGTTTAGAGTTCAAACGATGGGTTTCCATGCACGTTCCTTTGGTCAAAGGTGTTGGTGGCGACTTATACGGTATTCAGGCAGCATCGGCCGTTTTATTTGGAAAGAAGCCAGAAAACCTTACCATGGCCGAACAAGCCATCTTGGCCAAAGCCTATTTGTTGGGGATTCGATTCCGAGAAAACGACGAGGAACCAGTTCAAGCCGAAACCTGTCTAAGTAGTGACGGTACAGTAGAATCTCCAGTCTCTTGGTCTTGTTTTCGAGAAGTATCTTTGGAACAATGGAGCGATATTTGTTCTACCACAACATACAAAGATCGAAACAATCCTGAACGATGGGGGTGTAAAGTACAAGCATCAGAAAAATTGGCGGTCAGTGTGGTTGAGCGTTTGTACGCCGAACAGCGAGAAGAAGAACTTGAAGACTGTACAAAGTTGACCAAAGAAGAGTGTATCGAGAAACTGGATGCGCAATTTACCAAACTTGAAACCCCCAATGACCCTAAGATACCACTGGCATTGGAAAAGGCTTATGGTGAAAGTACCGATTCATATGCCAGACAGATTGCAAACTTTGGCAATCTTGAAAATCGTGTCAGTAAATTTATGTCTGGGTACAAAAGACTGGTTCAAAATGATTTGATTCGACATCAACAAAACAGTACCGACCCGGTAGTCGAAGTGAAGATGACGATGTCTTTGAAACAAGACTTTGCTTTTCGTCAGGAAATCGATACTATTTTAACCAATCTTCAAAATGAGCATCACTTTGGTGGTACGGAGCATCCATTTAACAAGAAGTTGGTACCCCCAGGGGATAAGGACAGTCCGATTAATGAATTACCCCAAGCCAGTATTCGAATTGCCGTATCCACTTTGGAAGGTGAAATGTTGTTGTATTACTTGCGTCGAAATGAACGGTTAGAAGAAAACCTACAGTTGACTAACCAGAGTTACCGGTATCCGCTGCGACCAATGGGTAGTACGGTCAAAATAGCATCGGCGGCACTGTTGGTGTCCAAGGGTATAAATGCACTGTGCAATAAATCTTATGCTAAGAAAGGAAATGTAAGTGGACGTTTAGAAGGTGGGCGCTTGGGAGTAAAAGATTGTAGTCCAAAAGTATACTCATGGGAACAAAAAGGTGAACTATGGCCTATTGAACAGAGTTTTCGACATTCGTTTAATCTGACTTTCCGTTGGGGATTAGACTATCACAGTAACATAGAAGAGTTACAACAGGTCTTTACGGATTTTGGGATGACAGTAAACCCAAAAGTAAAGGATACCAAAGCCAAGAAAGAGTCCAAAGATACTGGTGAAAACAATGTCGAGAAGACAGCACCTTCGTCGATTCCCTTTGCAGACTATGTGGACAATATGAGTTTTGGAGATGCCCAGAGTACACCAGCACAAACCCACCGCATCATCAACAAAGTCGGTCACCTGCTACTTACACCCGAAGAAGAGTATTACGGTATTCGAAGTGTATCATCGTTTACCACTCTGTCTGAGATGAAAGGTGGGTCTGTATTTACAGTGGAAGCCAATACTGATGGTGTGGGAGAGTTGGAAGCGATTGAGAAATACTTCCCACTAGAATATCGTGAAAAGATGACCAAGGTTATGTCGGCTCCCATTACAGGAACCTTGCGTGGTGTTGCACCCAAGTTAAAAGGAGGTCGTTTGGTGTTTGGTAAAACGGGTACCATGGATACCGATACAGGAAATACAAAAGACAAATATGTGGTTGGTGTGTTGGAAGTGAACGACCAATACTACAGTTTCTCCATTTTGATTGGTGCTGACGATTACGATGAAGGATTGATTAAAAAAATCGGTACATCGGAACTGATGAGACCAATTGTACAACAGATTATTAAGAGTTTATCGACGGAGGGATAAATCCTGCTGATCGATAAAGCGAAAGTCGATGGCATATTTGCTTTGAGACTTGTCACTCACCACACCAACCACAGACCCTCTTCGGTCAGTACCCAGACTTGCTCCCGGTCGAGTACCAGTTTGTGTATTGTTGGTGAGTCTGGTTCGGGTAAGTGCCACCAAGTGCTGTCACCATCTACATCGACCAAGCCAATAGAAGCATCTTCACCGGCGATCCAGCAGCCACCGTTACCATCGCCTAAGGTGGCTACAATCTTGACGTTTTGATCCTGCATCCCCAAGGGGTTTTCCCACATTTCTTCTCGTCCTTTCCACAAGCGAAACAGACCGTCTTCGGTGCCTACACAAACCGTCAGTCCAGAAGGTGAGATGGCGGTGACGGGGGAAGGGGTTTCGTATTCTGTGACTGTACTGGGGGTGACTTGATGAATGCTGCTATCGGTTCTGAGCCACAGTGCAGTTCCGTTGCTGGATACTTCTTGAATATTGGAGAGTTCATACTCTAAACGGTGCTGACCACTGTCTTGCCACTTGTATAAACCACGCTGGTTTGCAAACCAAGTCTGTCCTAACCAGTCTGTCATATCGATGATGGGAAACTCTGGTTGGTATCGTTGTTCGACCCCAGCGGTATATTGTTTGATGAGGTTGTCATTCCAAATCCACAGTTGCTTTTTGCTGGGACTGTGGTGAAATTGGGTGTTTGCAAAGAGTGCCTGGTCGACATCGATTGCTACGGGGGTCGTTTCAGGTACAGTGCCAATGGTTTGTGGAGCAAAGCCATCTTCAGTGGAGAAGTACAGTCCATCTTTTATAGGTAAGAGATCGATGAGATTGGCTTGTGTGTTCAACGGTGTGCGTTTGATTTTCTGTAAACGTTCGGGGTTTTCTAGGAGTAAGTTTGGACTGTAATGGCTTAATCCTTGTGCCCCAAACCAAATTTGGTTGTCGAATTCCGCCAAACTGTGCACTGTTGATTCGGTGACAATTTCTTTTGTCACGGTGTTGGGATCATTTTTGGATACCGACCAAACGCCTTTGTGACCAGCAATCCAAACCTCATCTTCACGGGGAAGGATGTCATAAACCTGTTGGTCCAAGATGACACTGGTACCCTCGGCAGCACTCTTGACTAACCCTTTGTTTTCGGTTGCCATCCACAATTCGTCATCAACCTGTGCTAGGGCCTCGATGTTGCCAGGCCAGTTTTGAGAACTGATTTTATCTTGGTCATTGATAAAGGTAATCCCCTCGAAACCCACAGCCGTTTTGGTACCATCGGTGAGTAGTGAAAAGACCGACCATTGAGAAAGAAGGTGTTCGACCCGTGGTTGTGTGGCATAGTTGAGAATGCGATCCAGTCCTTGATAAGTCCCCACATAGACCACGCCATCGGTGGCATCAAGGCTTTGAACATAGGCATCCGCCAAACTGTCATCCCACACTTGAAGCACTTTACCATCATAGATTTTGGCTAGACCAGTCGCCGTACCGACCCAAGTGACCTCATCATCGACACTGACACTGAGAACCCTATCATCGGGTAGTCCATCCCAACGGGTCCAAGTGTGAATGGTTTGAGTATCTTTGATTTCGATTAAGCCACCGGTATAACCCGCAGCCCACAATGCATTGCCAGCATCCATGTCCAAGATGGTATCGCTGAGTAGTGGTGCTGTACCCGATACACGAGCAAGGTCAGTCGGTGAATAATATCGAGGCACCGTGAGTATATCAGAGGTTCTGCTTCCACCGTCTAAACGAATACGAAAAACTGAGTCACGGGGTAATTCTTCGGATATCCATCCCAAATCAACATTGGTGGCGAGTGTTTTCCAACGAAAGGCTCCTCTAATCTCAATCGTTGCGCTGACTCCAGTGTCATCCCACCAAAATCGAAACCGTCTCTCGGAAGCAAAAAGATCTTCAGTCGTTTGTGGCGGCTCAAGCACCACCCGAGCGTGGGTCGGTCTACCCCAAGGGTCAGGATAGACGGCTGTGGACATGAAGCGACTACTTGTGGTGGCATCGGGAATGGCCAAGACAACAGGAGTGAATAAGCACAACAAAAACATCAGCGATCCTCATCCAATACACCTTCACCACCAATGATGAAGTCTGCCAGCCAAGGTTCGGTGATCGCTTTGGCTTCTTCGGGGGTTCCCACAAAGGCTATTTGTTGGTCGTGGAGCATGGCTATCCTATCGGCAATCGTGAATACAGAAGGCATTTCATGGGTGACTACCATACTGGTGACATTCAATTGTTCTTGTAGGTTCCGTATCAGCCCATTAATTCTGCGAATACTAATGGGGTCTAGCCCAGTTGTCGGTTCGTCATAGAGTAAGACTTCGGGTTCTACGGCAATTGCACGGGCCAGTGCCACGCGTTTTTTCATACCCCCGGAAATTTCAGCAGGGTACAAATGTTCGATATTCCCCAGTCCCACCATCTCCAAGACTTGACTAACCCGTTTTTCCCGTTTGAGTTTGTCGCCCCATTTGTGCTCGATCATCGGGTATTGGATGTTTTCACCCACCGTAAATGAGTCAAACAAGGCACCCCCTTGAAAGAGCATGGCTACTCGACGTCGAATGTCTATCCATTGTCGTTGTTTGAGTCCGACGATTGATTGTCCAAAGACTTCAATCTCACCAGCATCGGGTTCTAACAGTCCCACCAACATTTTCATCATTACCGATTTTCCAGTTCCGGAGCCACCAATGATGCAAAGGGTTTCACCACGTTGGATATCTAGTGTAATGTCTCGATAGATGCGGTTGCTTCCAAATGCTTTGGTCACCTGGCGATAGGAGATGATGGTTTCAGACATGACAACCTAGCCGTAAATACGTAAAAAGAGTTGGGTCAATACAAAATCAGAAATCAAGATGCCCACTGAAATATAAACCACAGTTTCAGTGGTGGCAATTCCTACACTTTCGGCACCACCACGAATGTTCATCCCTTTCCAACAGGCGATGATCGCTATCCAATAACCAAAAAATACACTTTTCATCAGACCGTGGATCAAGTCTTCGGGACCGATGGTTTCTAGCATTTGTCGAATGACATATTGGGCGGTGAGGTCCACTTGAATCATCGAGATTAATCCACCCCCAAAACAACCTATTAGATCGGCCATCACCGTCAGCAATGGCATAATGAGGGTCATTGCCATCACTCGAGGCATCACCAATTTACGAACTGGATCGGCACCCAAACAGCGAATGGCATCAATTTGCTCGGTCACCGCCATCGATCCTAGTTCTGCGGTAAACCCTGCACCAACCCGACCACCAACCAGCAAGGCGGTCAGTACGGGACCCAACTCTCGCACAATCCCCAGTGATACCAATTTACTGGTGTAGATCGAAGCCCCAAAAGGCTCCAAACCAATCGCAAACTGCATTGCCATCACCATTCCGGTAAATACCGCGGTTAAAATGGTGATCGACCAAGAGTCAACGCCCCCCTTAGACAACTGTTCGACGATGAGTCCCCAATCTTGCCGACCAACAAAGAACTCTTTGAGTGCCGAACCACTCAGCAGGACAATCTCCCCGATGAACTCAAATGCCTTCAGCATTATTGTGAGTCTCGTTTGGAAGGGGATTCAAGCACGTCACTCCATCCTGTACGGGTTTTGAAGGTATAGAGTAATTGGTTGAAATCGCTAAAGCCGTCAGCAAAGGTTTCTGGACGGGTCACATAGACAAAGTCAAATAGACACTGGTGTTTGGAGAGGGCCACTGCCGCCATTTGAATGTCGACCCCATCGAGGTTGCCTTTGGTTTGTAACATCCGTGCTTCTCGTCCATCCAAAAACAACTCTCGTTCAATGGGTTCTGTGCTGGTTCGAATCCCGACGGTTAACGACTGGAGAGAGTCTCGCAAGGATCGATCTTCAAACTTTTGTCCACAATTGGAATCGATATAAATTGTGGCACCAATGTCAGAATTGTACCATGCGTAGTCCGCCGACCCACTCTTGACGGGCTTCCAATCACCTTTGGGTTTATCAACTTGATAGCGTTCGAGACGTACCTGTTTTTTTGCGCAACCGAAGCCAGTTAGTAAGGTGAAAGCAATGGTCATCGATAGTCGTTGCACATCTGGTCCAGTGTGGGGTTCTCTGTTCTACTGTATCACACTGTATTGAATCTGCACCCACTGTAGACTGTGGAGTTACCCTTGCTGAGCATCCATCTGCTCTTGGGTGATTTGCAAGAACACCTCTTCAAGGTTGCCTTGGTTTTGCTGGGTAAGCATTTCTTGAACGGTTCCCAAGGCCACCAGTCGACCTTTGAACAAAATGCCTACGCGATCACAGACCTCTTGGGCTACATCCAATGAATGAGTGGAGAGAAATACCGTTCGGCCTTCATCGGCAATACTGCGGAAACGATCTTTGATTTGTCGTGCACCATGTGGGTCTAGACCGACCATCGGCTCGTCAACAATCAACAGTTGGGGCTCGTGCAACAATGATGCTGAGAGTACCAGTCGTTGTTTCATTCCGTGTGAATAGGCCTCAATCAGTTCATCAGCCCGTTCGATCAAACCATGCTCTTTTAGAAGGGCATCACCACGTGTTTTGATCTGGGTACTGGGTAAATCATACAACTGTCCGACAAACTGCAAAAACTCACGGGCGGTCAGTTTGTCATAGAGGTAAGGGCGATCGGGGATGTAGCCGACTTTCTTTTTACTCTCCACGGGATTTTTGATGATGTCGATACCATCGATATGAACCGTACCAGCAGTTGGGGTCAACACACCTGCCAGTGTACGAATGGTGGTTGTTTTACCGGCCCCGTTGGGACCTAAAAAACCAAAGACCTCACCTTTTTCAATGTGGAGGGTCAGTGGGTGTAATGCCTGAAATTTGCCGTATCGCTTTTCCAGTTGATCAATCTCAATCATTGACATTTTGGTTCTCCTGTACGGTCTCGTTTGGGGCGGGTGTGGCTTCCGGTTTGGGTTTTGGTTTAGAGGAGGGATAGTCGGAGACCATTTCCAATTTGATTTGTCCCAAATAGGCCATGATTTCCACTTGGCGATCCAAGCCACCTTCCACCAGTTTAATGTGGGTGGCATCGGTTGGTGTTTGACCAAAAGTAGGGTCCAGAGGAAGCCAGATGGGTTCGCCTTGTTGGTTGTAGACCAAGACTTCAGGCCAAGCGTGGTAGTAAAATTGTTTGAGTGGTCCGGTTCGATCAGAAAAGACAATCCCTGCGGCAATTCGAGCGGGGATTTTGGCGGCTCGTGCCAAGGATACAAATAGAGCCGTGTGCTCGTTGCAGTCTCCTTGTGCCTGTTGCAGCGCGGTTAATCCATTGGGTACACCAATCACCGGTGTTTTTTCCATGTAATCAAAGACAAACTGGTTGATGCTTTGTACGGCTTCGAGCCGGTTGGTGGCACTGGCGATGATCTCTTGGCTTTTGGCTCGTATATCGGGATGGTTGGATGGAAGGTCTAAGGTTGCAACCAAGGCATCGCGATAAGAGGCTGTTTCGTTGTCCTTGATAATCGGAGTGGCCGCAATGGTATTCAAGTCAATGATTTGGATAGAGACTTCTTGGGTCTCAAGATTGACTGACTGTACAGGTAGACTTTCCGAGAGTTTGTTGATGTCCACACCTGATACTTTGACGGTCAGGGCTTGTTTTTCACGTGGATGCTTTAACTTGCCTTTGACTGGAACGCCTGATAATCCAATCAAATCGACGGGGTCTTCCAAGTCCAATTGTTGTGCATCCTCAGGACTCATCCGCACCATAGAGATACCCAGAGCACCTTCTTGACGCAAGATATCGCCATTGGAGGCAATCAACGAACGGGTTTGGATGTCGTTGAAACTGGAGACTACCCACCAAGCCTCTTCACCATTGTCGAGAACCTCCGAATCCACAACTTTGAGATTCATTTCTCCATCGCTCATTGAGGCAGGGTCGAAGTAGGGGAGTGAGAATTCGGTACCGACCGAGAGTTCCATTTGTCTGATTTGACTTTCTAAAGAGAGGGCAACGTGTGGGCGTTTCTCAATTGGAAAATCCAATTCTTGAATTTCACCGTTGCCTTGATCGATTTCCATGATGATTTGGCGTTGTTTGACTTCTCCTTTGACTGAAAGACTGGCCAAGTCCGATTTCATGAAGAAATCAAATCGTTGTAAGTGTCCAGTGTCATCGGTTAAAGCGGCTCCAGCAGTGATCACAGTTTGCAACTTATCAAAGGTGACCAGTTTGAGCATTGAGCGTTGTTCTAGCAGTAAACGCCCATCTTCTAGGGCACTGGTTCGGTTCACGGTAAACCCAACGTGTTGATCTTGGAAGAAGATACCGTTCCATCGTTCGTTACCCTGTTGGGCTTTGAGCGCTTTGGCATCGAGGGGGATCAGATTCGACTCTTGGGTTGATTGCCAGAGATCGATCGTAGACAATCCAATCCAAGCGCAAACCCCTAAGATTTCCAAGGCCAGTAACCACTTGGGTGTACTACGCCACATCCTATTCAACGGCGATACCGAAACGCTCAGAACGCACCTCCCCAAAAACACTTTGCGCATTGCAAGTTTCCAGAGATAACCAAATCCACTGTGCTTTACCTTTGATATTCCACAATGGGACCGTACCCCAATCTCGTGAGTCGCTGGAGTTGTCGCGGTTGTCACCCATTACAAAGACTTCACCTTCGGGCACAGTAAACTCAGCAAAGTCGCTAAAACGAGATGCGTATTGAGAATTGTTTAGGATGTGATGGGGTCGACCATTCATGGTTTCAGTATACTCCACTGTATTTGTAGAGTAGCAGTTTTGATTGACAAATTTATAATCGCCATCTTTTTCTTTGACTTGGGCAATACCGTTGATGTAGACCACATTATTTTTGACCTTAATTTTGTCACCAGGTAGTCCGACCACTCGTTTCACAAAATCACGGGTAAAGAAAGGTGGAAAAGGAAAATCGAACTTTTTTGCAAAATCATCTTGTCCGGGGTTTGGTTTGACAAAGACAATTACATCACCGCGTTCAGGCACCTGTGGACTGCCGATGGGGATACGGGTCAAGGGAATCCGCCAGCCATAAGAAAACTTGGTGACCAAAATGTGATCGCCGATTTCCAAAGTGGGAACCATGGAACCACTAGGAATTCGAAAGGGTTCAGCAATTGAAGAACGGATAAAGAAGACCATGAAAATGGCAGGACCCCAAGTAATGAAAATATCCCAAAACCATTCACCGACACTCATCGGGGTGGTGTTTTCGAGCTCTTCAAGCTCCTCGTCTAATTCTTCGTCGATGTCTTCAAAATCGCTGTCGTCAAATGTACTCATACTGGCATCCCAAAATTGATGGACTAGATATATCCCATTCAATGGTCTTCTTCTAGTCACTTTATTTCTAGGACTGGGTTAGAGTCTATTTATGGTGTTTTATATTGTTTTCGAGATGGTGTTGTGACTACTTTTTATTCCAGACTGCATACCTTGTACAGAAGTCGTGGTCGTCGAGATGTGGCTTCGTCTTCGTCTCGTGCTTCTGTCGCTATGTTGTTGCGCCCTGACGATCACATTTGTATGATTCGTCGGGCAGTGAAAAAAGGTGATTATTGGAGTGGTCACATGGGATTTCCCGGTGGTCGTGAAGAATCTGGTGACGGTACCTTGTTGCAGACCGCTATTCGAGAAACCCAAGAAGAAATCGGTGTGTTGTTGGATACGGATCAATGTTGTGGACGCTTATCGGATATCCACCATCCAAAATTGCAAATTGCGGCCTTTGTTTTTGAGGCCCCAAGCCAGTTGGACTTTGTATTGGAAGAAAGTGAAGTTGCTGAAGTGCATTGGCTACCCTTATCGGCTTTTCAAGATCCAACTTTTCGGGGTACTCGGGAGGCCGTATACAAAGGTCAACCCTATCAAGCGCCGGTGGTGAACATTGGTACCGCCGATGTATGGGGGATATCGCTCAAATTTATCGAAAACCTGTTGCATCGGTTGGATAGTTAGATGTGGCTATGGGTAGGTTTGGCGTTCGCCGAAGTCCCTTGTCTGACTATTGAACGGTGGACGGAGTGGCAGTATCGACCACTTCGTGTCTCTGCACCACATAAACAATCCATGGTTCACCTCGACAGTTTTGAGACACCCAGTGAGCAAGTCTTGTTCTCTGAGCATTTTGCGGTTCATTGGGGCGAGGATTACAACGATGACCAGCGTATTGTTGATATTGTGCAATTGTTGGAGCAAACTTGGACTCTCTACGTTGATATTTGGAATATGGAGTCTCCCAATCATGACACTTATTTCAATGTGTATTTAGCCGGTACGGGAAATGACCTACCGCCCGATTTGGGTGTAGCGGGCTATTACGATGTTGATGACAACGGGTTGCCAATGGTGGTGCTTGGACCCTATGTGACCGAATCTTGGTCGATAGCCAAAACCACAGTACCCCATGAGTTTTTTCACGCTGTCCAACATCGTACAGGATCCTTTACCCAGTTTGCCGATCGATGGTATTGGGAGGCCAGTGCGACTTGGAGTGAACAAGAAGTCTTACCTTCTCATCCTTCTCATGCTGATTTTCTATTCGGTTATGCGCTGCGTCCCTATCTTCCACTGGCCCATTTTGAACTGTTTTCATCGGGGGCGATTGAGGAGTACCATCCTTATGGAGCTTTCATTTTTTTACAGTATTTGACCGAAAATGATGTTGGCAATGAAGGGGTAGTTGCATCTTGGCAGGATGGTGGTGAAAGTGCTCCCTTGGACTGGTGGCGTGGATATTACGATACACAAGGGTTGGACTTTGGTGAGACATTGTCGGCGATGGCAGCACACAATGTACATTGGGATTATACAGATCATCTAATCTATCAAACCAAAGTAGATGCCTATGTCGAAGCCCAGCCAGATTTGGATCAACGTGTGGCGGGCGTATTGTCGGTTGGAGAGTCTGTCTCGGTACCATCTGCGTTGAGACCAGGACCTTTCGGATACAATCTGTGGACTTTTTCGGAGGTGGATACTGATCTGGAACTGTTCTTTGATGGGACCACAGTGGGTGATCACTTTAATTCAGTGAGGTGGCGATTGTCCTTGGTCAGGGAGTCCAATGATGGACCTCTGTACACCGATCTTTCCACGAACGGTGGTGAGGGCCTTTGGACATTATCCGAAAGCGAACTATCAAACAGCACCCTAGTTGTCTTTGCTGATGCACCAGAAGGGCACATTGATGAAACCTTTACCTATGCGTTACAACTTCGGATTGTGGAAGAAGAATCGAAACGCATGGGCTGTGTTACTGGCTTACCGTTTCAGAACTGGGGGCTTCTGATTTTGTCGGGGCTAATTCTGGTGCGTCGACAGAGGCAATATTTGGATTGGCACTGAGGGCGATGATCAATACCCCATCACCTTCGTTAAAGGTTTCTCGTCCAGTTTCGTAGGGGGACAGTTGTTTGTCAAGGATGTCTAGTGCCTGAGCGTTGTAGGCACCTAAATCTACCACCACCCATTTTAGTCCAGCATCGATCAACTCTTTGAGTCCTTTACGTCGGCGTTTGGTGAATCTTTCATCGTAAGCAGAGGCGGGGATGGGATTTCCAGTGACCATCGGATGCGCCAAATCGTCCCATTCTCGAACCAAACGGTATACATATTCAGACCCTTCAAAGGCATACAATGTTTTCAAACCGGGTTTGTCATAGATGGCTTTGCCGTGAATGGTTTGGAAATACTGTACATCGGATGAAGAAAGCGAATCGGCTAGGTTGGCAAAGACGGGGAGATCGCTTCGTTTACCACTTTTGGGAGGCGGTCTCATTTGGGGCAGCATGATTAGGCCGCCGTTTTCGGGTTGCTCTGCCAAATAAGTGGCAAATTGAATGTGGGGCAAACTTTGTTTGGGAAAGTGTAAATCGATTTGGCTGGTGCGCACACAAACGAAAGTACCCAGAGCGACCAATAATGTGGCGTAGACAGTGTGTCCTTTCAATACTGTTTCACCCCAAGATTGCTTTTTGATCCACAACCCCAATCGTTGTAGTCCCAAACTTCCACCCACCACAAAGCACATCGCCGACGGGATCAGCCACCGTTGTGGAAAACGAATCTCTCCCAAGCCGGGAAAGGCGTACAGGTGAGCGTTGATGTTGAGGATTTGGTTGCCGATCGGATAGCCAAATGAACCGATCCAGTAACTCAAATGCACCGGCAGTTTGTCATTGAGCCCCAAGGATAGATTGAGCATCAACAAACCGGCTAGCGCCCAAGGAAGGGAACGAGGTAATCCAAGTATAATCATGGTCGTGGAAAACCACAGAATGGGCATTGGGATGGCGGTGGGTACCAACGAAGCATCTCGCATCAAGGTGGTCCCAAAGTCATGTCGCCACCACACCCGCAAGTCAGCAGCGTTCATCTTCCATAAACTGAGATATTCTTCGGTGGAGGATTCCCCTAACGGAAAGAGACTGTATAGTGCGCCCATCATCGCGGCACCAGCAATACAAATGGTCAAGAGCGAACCCATCGTCCAGACAAAATCCAAGCGCTCCTCAATCCGCCAACGACGAATTAATGACCACGGTAAGACAATCAGACCGGTGAGTGCTGCATAAATAGCGTGATAAGGAGAGTCAAGAGCCACCAGAACCGCCATCAGTCCAGCGCCAACACCCCATTTTGGGGAGATTTGGGTAAAGGCTTTCCAAGTCATTCCCAGTAGGAGAGGTACACCCCAAAGCGAAAGGTGTTCGGGTGTCCCGTCGGAAATGGCGTGTAGTAACATGGGTTGGGTCATCACCAATCCACCCATCGCACAACCAATCGACCAAGAGTTGGTCAACTGTCGAACCAACCAAGCCGTACTGACACCAATCGCCAATAAAATCATCGCCACACTGAGGTTCCAAGCAACCACCGGTCCGAAAAAGAAGCCCAGTGGCGAGAGTAAAACACTGGTTGTCCACGGTAAAGTGAGTGCCAAGACACCAGCAGGGAAATTAATCTGCTCAGACCAGATGGGCGTTTCTGGTGGAATCATAGAGCGTCGAACATGATCAAAACTCCACATACCACGAATCGCATCGGTGTCCGCATCTCCAAGTATTTCAGTGTTTAAAACAGGCCAGATTGGTATGAGTGTCCAATAGACCGCGGCTGCAAGTACAAAAACAGTCATCCAAAAACCAGAAGTAGATGCTGTTTCTGGTATCGGCATTTTGGGTCTGTATTGGGCAGAAGACATCGTGCAGTGGACTCAGGTAAAAGAAAGAATGTTCGCTACAAATCCTATCATATCCAGAAAAAGAGGACTAGAACTTTTCATTTTGATGACTTTACAGTGCGTCTACAGCCTGCATCAGGTCATTGAGTCCCTGTGGGCTATCGTCAAAGAAACCACGAATTTCACCAAACTGGTCCACCAAAATGAATTGTTCACTGTGTAAGATGTTTGGCGTGTCACTACCTTCCGTTTGCACCTGCTCAAAGATGGTTTGAAAGGATTCGACGACCGCACGGGTTTGTTTTTCTTCGCCGGTGAGAAAGTGCCACCGGGAAAAATCGGCATCAAATTGCGTACCGTATTGGTGCAATATTGCCGGTGTGTCATAATTTGGATCCACCGAGATCGAAATGAGTAGGGCATCGGAAGCTGGAATCCGCTTTTGTAACTCGGCCATTTTGGCGGTGAGGAGGGGGCAAATGTCCGGACAACGGGTATAGATAAAATTGGCAATCACTGGACGGTCATCGTTACCAAAATGCATTGGTTCACCGTCTTGTTTGGTTAAGACAAAGGGAGCAACCTGACCAAGATGAGGAGGCTCTTCCGTTTCCGTAAGCATCGCAAACAGAGGATATCCAATCGCAAACAGTACGTAGAATGCCCACCAAAAGGAAATGAAGGGCTTGCTAATGTCTTCGGATGGTGTGGTTTCACTCATACCAACCCCCACATCATCAATAGGCCATCAATCACAATCGCACCAAAGACTCCCAACAAATACAGTAGAGAGGTTCCAAAGAATTTACGCGCCCACTTGTCTTCTAGTTTGTTTCGAAAACCATCGACGGCTTGCGAAAACCAATAAAAGCCCAAGACTGTTCCGATAATTAGAGTCGCCCAACTGGTGGTTTTTGCCATGAAGAGCAATAGTGGAATCGGTAATAAAATGAAGGTGTAAAACAGCATCTGTGCCCGTGTAAAAGCCAGTCCTCGAACCTCTGGTAGCATGACCAAGCCGGCTTGTGTATACTCTTCACGCCGATAAATCGCAATCGCCAAGAAATGCGGAATTTGCCAAATCAGCATCACTGAAAACAACAACAAACCACCAATCTCAATCGAGTTTGTAGCCGCAGTCCATCCCATCAGTGGCGGCATGGCACCGGGAAAGGCACCAACCAACGTGTTCAGTGATGATGTTCGTTTCATGGGTGTGTACATTAATACATAGGAAATGAGAGCCAATCCAGCCAAGAGACCGGTCAAGGGATTTACCAGTTCGACCAATAGTGGAATGGAGATGGCAGTGAGAACCAGACCGAATATCAAGGCTACATGTGGTTTCATTCGTTTGGTTGGCAGGGGTCGATTTTTGGTTCGTTCCATGAAAATATCGCTGTCACGTTCCAAATAATTGTTCATGGTGTTCGCTGCCCATACGGTTAAGGTTGTACCCACTACAGAGAGAACACCTATACTCCAATGAGACTCCACAGGAGCTAGCCACCAGCCGCCAGCAGCGGTGAAGATGACCGTTGTACTCAAGCGAGGTTTGGTAAGGGAAATGAGATCGGAAACCATGGACATGCGACCTTTATATCCTGAAAGAGGCTTGTGGTCACGTTCGATGAAGTGAGTTATTGATAGAAGTAGGGATTATCGTTTATCTCAGAAGAGTTTCGCATGTTTCAAACCACCATCACATACACTGTCAGGGTTTTAGTGTGTTTCTTTGTGCTCGCTTCACTAGAGACTGATGCTCAGGCAAATGCCAAAGATGCAGCGATTGCTGATTCGGCAGGGGTTGATGAGCATCTAGGGGAGAAAGTAGATCTTTCTTTGCCAGTCCAGAATCACTTTGGTGACAAAATATCTTTTGGGGATCCATTGAAAAATGGTAATCCGGCCATTTTTACACTGAATTATTATTCATGTGCATCGTTGTGCTCAGTGCAACTCAATGCCGTTTTACAAGGTTTGAAGGACATGGATTGGGTGCCCGGGCGCCAATTTAATATGCTCACCCTCAGTATTGATCCCGAGGAAACCAGTTCGCTTGCGGCTCAAAAACGGGGGACATACCTTGAAGAATTAGGAAAAGAGGGAGCATCTTGGGAATTTATGGTTGCCAAACAACAAGTAATTTCCGATATTGCAGATCAAGTAGGATATCGTTATACCTACGACGAGCAATCAAAGCAGTTTGCACATCCTGCTGTGATTATGATCCTATCTCCTGATGGAACAATTTCTCGTTATCTGTATGGTGTTAGCTATTCAGCCAGAGACTTAAAGTTCGCTCTCATCGAGGCTTCAGAAGGTAAGGTTGGAACCACGGTGGATAAAGTCATCCTGAGTTGCTTTGCTTATGACAACTCGACTGGTCGTTACACTGCTTCGGCATTTGGTTTAATGCGATTGGCTGGTGTCGTTACAATGTTTTTTCTTGGTGCAATGGTCACCGCTCTTTGGCGTCGTGAAAGGCGTCTATCTCAACAAGTTTCGGAGTGAATATCATGACGGTTCTGTATTGGATCTCAACTGCAACAGCGCAAGAGTCTGCTTTTTACTTGCCAAAAGCCGCCTCTACTTTGGCCGCAGATGTTGACAGCACGTTCTCCTTTATTTATTGGTGTTGTGCAATCTTTTTCATCGCTTTGATGGGTGCGATGTTTTGGTTTGCAGTGGTCTACAAAGACAAAGGCGCTGATCACAAGACATTGGATTTGAAAGGGCACCATACCTTGGAATTGGTTTGGTCAGTCTTTCCTTCATTTTTGTTGATTGCCATGTTCGTGATGGGATTCAACGGATACGTTAATTCTACCATTTCTCCTGTTGATGCTGTACAAGTGAACGTGGTTGGTAAGCGTTGGGACTGGAACTTTTCTTATCCAACCTTAGGTGGGTTTGAGTCACGTGACTTGGTTGTGCCAAATCAAGAAGCCGTTCGCTTACAAATGGTTTCTCAAGATGTATTGCACTCGTTCTATATTCCAGACTTCCGAATCAAAAAAGATGTTCTGCCAAACCGTTACACTTCTCAATGGTTTGAAACAACTGATATGTACGAGCCTGCCGAAGATGAATTGTTCTATTCATACAAGTTCACCTTTTCGGATGCTGAACCAAGTCCTTCTGGATCAGAGGCATTGTTCTCTAGTCGTGGTGCTGACGTCAAAAATGCTGTTGCCACACAATGCGCCAAGGACAAAAAAGACAATCCATCTTTAGAATGTACCGACAACCCAGACAATGTCAAAGTTGGTTTGCACCAAATCTATTGTACAGAGTACTGTGGTGATTCTCACTCTCGAATGTTGGCCAAAGTGGTTGTATTGTCTCCGGAAGACTTTCAGTTGTGGGTTAAAGCCCAAAACAACTTTGACGCTGAGACAGCCTTTGCTGGTGACGTCACAAAGTTGGGCGAATACTACAGTAGTAAAGGTGGTTGTGCAGGTTGCCACTCGATTGACGGTTCTGCTATGACCGGTCCAACTTGGAAAGGACTCTACAATAAAGAGCGCCAATTTGCTGATGGTTCTAGCGCAGTAGCCGATGATAACTACATTCGTATGTCGGTTCTAGAACCACAAAAGCAAGTGGTTGCTGGTTATCCTGCCGCAGGAATGCCTGTGAATCTTCATAAAGCCTTCGGTAAAGGTAAAGAAGAAGCAGGTCTGTCCGCGATTATCGAATACATTAAAACATTAAACTAACTTGACAGAGGATAAGATTATGAGTGCAGAAAGTACACACCATGATGATTCCAATTATTTGAATGCCACCTCGGGCTTCAAGTCTTGGTTCTGGTCGGTCGATCACAAACGCCTTGGCATTATGTATTTGGCCACAATTCTCAGTTTCTTCTTGATTGGTGGAACGTTTGCTCTGTTGGTTCGCTACGAACTTCTTGATGCAGCGCCAACCTTTAGTGCTTCCAATTACAACCGCGCCTTTACTTTGCACGGTGCAATTATGGTTTTCTTGGTACTGGTACCCGCCATTCCGGCTTCGCTTGGGAACTTTCTGATTCCATTGATGTTGGGTGCAAAGGACGTAGCCTTTCCGAAGTTAAATCGTTTGTCCTACCACATCTACTTATTTGGTGCGTTCTTCTTCGTCACCACATTGGTACTGGGTGGTGTGGATACTGGCTGGACGTTTTATACTCCATATTCCTCAAAATACGGAACCAACGTGATTACCGCCTTGACGGGTGCTTTCATTCTTGGATTCTCTTCTATTTTGACTGGATTGAACTTCATCGTCACCATTCATAAAATGCGTGCTCCTGGTATGACTTGGACCAAGATGCCATTGTTCTTGTGGGCCATGTACGCGACATCTTTGATTCAAGTATTGGCAACCCCTGTGATTGCAGTCACACTTGTATTGTTGATGGTAGAGCGTTTCTTGGGAATCGGTATTTTCGATCCTGCACTTGGTGGCGACCCAGTATTGTTCCAACACTTTTTCTGGTTCTATTCTCACCCTGTTGTATACGTGATGATCTTACCTGCTTTTGGTGTCATCTCTGAAACCATTACCATTCACTCTCGTAAACACATCTTTGGATATGTAGCGATTGCTGGTTCATCAGTTGCGATTGCCGCTGTAGGTTTCTTGGTCTGGGGACACCACATGTTCCTTTCTGGTCAATCTGAAACCATGGGTGCGATTTTCTCATTCATTACTTTCGGTGTAGCAGTTCCGACCGCTATTAAGGTATGTTCTTGGATTGCAACCTTGTACAAAGGAAACATCCGTTGGAACACCGTGATGATGTATACCTTGGGTTTCCTTTGGATTTTCACTATCGGTGGTTTGACTGGTTTGCCATTGGCGACCTTGTCTACGGACGTTCACTTGCACGACACCTATTTTGTGGTTGCTCACTTCCATTACACCATGATGGGTGGGGTGCTCTTTGCTTTGATTACCGGTATTTATCACTGGTGGCCAAAGATGACCGGTAAGATGTTCAGCGAAAAAGCTGGTGTACCCATTGCCATTTTCGCCTTCCTTGCATACAACCTGACTTTCATCCCACAGTTTATTGCTGGACATCGCGGTATGCCACGTCGCTACCACGAGTACTTGCCACAGTTTGAAGGCATGATGCAACTATCTTCTTTGGGTTCATTCTTGTTTGGATTGTCATTGTTTGCTGTGTTGTTCAACTTGATCCACTCTTTGTTGAAAGGTGAAAAAGCACCTCAAAATCCATGGCAAGGTTTGTCTTTGGAATGGGAAACTGCTACTCCACCAATCGAGCATAACTTCGAAGGTCAGCCAATCTGTACCCATGGTCCCTACGAGTTCCCTGACATTGATGTCAAAGAACGCGTGGCGGCAAAGTAATCACAGTCTATTCAACGTTTGGTCGATTCTGTCAAAGTGAGATCAAACGTTGAATGTTGTGGGTTGCCTCATTACACTTTTATACTTCGTTCAGCCTCATACAAATTAAAGGATTGTCATCATGAGTAGCGAAAACGCAAATCAAAAGCACTATCATGCTTTTTTCTTCCATACCATGGCGCAGCAAAACAGTTCACACAAACTGGGAATGTGGGCCTTCTTGGTACAGGAATTACTTTTCTTCAGTGGTTTATTTATGGCATACATTGCAATGCGATACTTCTACCCTGAAACCTTCAGTGAAGTACAAACGCGTAACTTGTTGTCGATCCCCATGGGGTTCACCAATACGATCGTACTGTTGACTTCTTCTTTGACGATGGCATTGGCTGTTCGCGAAGCCCAACTGATTCCTGTGGAAGATAATGAAGAAGCACGAACGCACCGTAAACGAATGATCCAATTGTTAGTGGTGACCGCTGTATTGGCTTGTGTTTTCTTGGTGATCAAGTACTTTGAATACAGTCACAAGTTGCATGCTGGAACCCTTCCCGGTCGCTTCTATCACTTCGCAGAATGGCCGGTATTTACCGATACGGATGGGTCTATCTTGGGGGCTATTCGACCTGATGGTTCAATTGACGTTACCAGTGCGCCTCATATTTTCTTCTCATTGTACTTTGTGGCCACCGGAACCCACGGTTTGCACGTTGTGATTGGTGTAGGGGTCATCTTGTGGTTGGCATTGCGCGCCAAACGCGGAGAGTTTAACAAAGAGCACCACTCTGCAGTCGAGAATGTTGGCTTGTATTGGCACTTGGTGGACTTAATTTGGATTTTCTTGTTCCCGCTGATGTATCTCGTCAAATAATGACACCATCGAAACCCATATATTGAACCCCGTTTGTTGAGCATTTAAGGAGAATTACGATGGGACACTCATCTTCCGAACCGCATGTTACACCGCTTTCCGTTTATTTCACTGTTTTCAGTTCGTTGATTGTGTTGACTTTTGTCACTGTCGGCGTTTCTGAACTTGGCTTACCAGCAACCTTATCCATTATCGTGGCCATGGCGGTTGCTCTGGTGAAAGCCACTTTGGTTGCAACCTGGTTTATGCACCTGATTCACGATACCAAACTGAACATTTCTCTGTTCTTGGCTTCTTTATGGTTCATGAGCATTTTCTTCATCTTTACCACCTTTGATATGGCCAGTCGTGGAAACGTAATGAAGATGTCTGATACCTTTGAGTTTCGCCAACAACGTGCCGACAACAATGTTCGTGCCGGTAATGTTGTGGTTCCAGAAGGAATCGTTGATCTAAAAGACATTGAAAGTGGTGCCCATACCGCGAGTCACTGATTGTTATGACCACGGGAACAAACCTTGAGATAGAAGATTCTCTGGTTACATCTTCTGAATCCAAGGCAACACAAGATGCTTCAAAGGATGCAGATGATCAAGTTACTCGCTGTTCTTGTGGTTATGATCGCCATCATCACTGGGTTTCTCAGGAGCGAAAGTATTCTTCGTGGAATGGTTTCTGGGTGATGGTGATGGGAGTCAGTGCAAGACCTTTGCGGATTGATTTTCGCTGTCGTCGTTGCAAAGAAAAGTTTGATTTTATCACAAATCCTGAAGAACTAAAGCGCTACTTGTGAGCCTTTGGTTCTGTTTTACTTTGTATATTCATCTATTTTCTTTTTGGACTTGAAGTCATTGGGTGGACTTTTTGTTCGATTTACACTATTGAATACCCAACCTAAAACCCTCTTTCATGGAGTAAATTATGAAAGCCCCCATTCGTGTAGCGGTAACTGGTGCTGCTGGAAATATTGGATATGCCTTGTTGTTTCGTTTGGCTTCAGGCGATTGTTTTGGAAAAGATCAACCGATCATCCTGCAATTATTGGAGATTACTCCTTCAATGGATCGTTTAGCCGGTGTGGTCATGGAATTGAACGATGGTGCATTTCCATTGTTGCATGGTATTATTGCCACTGATGATCCAAATGTAGCCTTTAAAGATGCCAATAAGGCGTTCTTGGTTGGCTCACGTCCACGTTCGAAAGGCATGTTGCGTTCTGATCTTGTGTTGGCCAATGGTCCAATCTTCACCGGACAAGGTAAAGCTTTGAATGATAATGCAGCCGCAGATATTCAAGTGGTTGTTGTTGGTAATCCTTGTAATACCAATGCTTTGATTGCCATGAACTCTGCCCCTGATATTCCACGTGAGCGTTTTACGGCGATGACCCGTTTGGATGAGAATCGTGCAATATCGTTGTTGGCAGGAAAAGCTGGTGTGACTGCTGGTGCGGTTAAGAATATGGGTATTTGGGGGAACCACGGTCCTTCGATGTATCCAAATTTCTTTGATACAACCATTGATGGGAAACCTGCTGTTGAGGCATTGGATGAAGAGTGGTTGAAGTCTGAGTTTATCGGTACCGTTTCCAAGCGTGGTAAAGCCATCATTGAGGCACGTGGTGCATCCTCTGCTGCATCTGCCGCCTCTGCTGCCATTGATCACATGGCTTCTTGGCACTTTGGAACCGAAGAAGGTGAGTTTGTCAGTATGGCAGTGGTCTCCAAAGGTGAATATGGTGTACCCGAAGGCTTGATCTTCTCTTTCCCTGTCACCATCAAAGACGGAAAGTGGAGTATTGTTGAAGGTATTCAATTGAATGACTTCTCCAAAGAAAAGATTGTGGCTACGGCGACAGAACTTTCAGAAGAGCGTGAGGCTGTGGCACACTTGTTGGGTTAAGCCCTGACTTTTCATACGCTTGAATAGAAGGGTGGTTTCGGTCTGTGACAAGATCGAAACCATTTTTTTGTTTGTCGTGGAAGGTCTGTGATAAAGTTAGAATGAGATGGTAACCTGTAATGGAGAAGAGCAGATGCGTTGGTTTGGATTGTTGCTGGCTGTGGGATGTACAGCCGAGAATGCGTTGAACGAAATCAAAGATCCTGAAGATAACTGGGGTGTAGAAATTGAAGTAGAACCTCGTGTGTTGACCTTTTCTCCTTTAAGTGCAGGTGAGCAAGAGGTGCAAACCTTCACCATTCGTTCGGTTGGCGTGGAGCCGTTGAATGTAGATTTGGTCTCGGTGATCGGTGATCAAGCTGCATCTTTTACCATCTTGAATACTGGAACCACATTTACCCTTGACCCCGGAGATGAACAGACGATTGACGTGGCCTTTTCTCCCTTGGATGCCAATGAGATTTGGGCAGAAGCCATGGTTGAATCCAACGCAGGCTCCGAAGAACAAGCCTTGGTGACATTGGAAGCAGAAGGTTTGATTGGTGCCTTGGACATTAGTCCAAACCCCTTGAATCTTGGTGAGCACTACGTTGGTTGTGAAGTAGAAAATGAAGTAACCATTACCAATGTGGGTACGGAACCAGTGACGATTTCTGACATCAGCCAGTTGGGCGATGGTTTTGGTGTGGCTTTTGAAGAGGCTTTACCACTTACACTTCAGCCCACCGAATTGTTGACGGTGGATTTGACCTTTATGCCACTACAAGAACCTGAGGTTACTGGTGAACTGGTAGTGGTTTCTGATGAGCCGATGGGTACACGCATTGCCGAACAAAGTGGGTCAGGACTGCTGAACAACCAAATGACCCAAGAATGGGCATTTGCGATTGATCCACCGGCGGACATTATGTTTTCAGTGGATGCATCCTGTTCAATGAGTGACAACATCAATCAACTGTCTAGCAATTTCAGCAGTTTCATTTCTCAACTGTCCAATTATTCAAACAATTGGCAAGTGATGGTGACTGGTGGGGACACTGGGTGTAACGTCGGGGGTGTTTTAACGCCAAGTACACCAAATTACACCACTATTTTCCAACAAGCGGTCAAGTGCAAAGATGACTTTCTGTCCCCGTATTTTGGTGCTTGTAACGGTATGGGTAGTTCCTACACCGAAGCATTGTTGACCGAAGCACGTAACGCCATTGAAAATACCGACCAAGGAGAATGCAACGCCGGATTCATCCGTAACGAAGCGATGTTGCACTTGATCATGGTTTCTGACGAACCAGAACAATCTGTTGATATGACTGGGGAAACTTGGCAGCAATTGGCAGATCAAATCATTGCTAAGCGTGGAAGTGCCGGTATGGTTCGTATTTCTTCCATTGTCGGAGAT
>CAKZLX010000503.1 GCA_937127265.1 uncultured Pseudomonadota bacterium | reverse complement strand
CCCAGTCTCAGGATTGATTGCAGTGGGATTGTTGCCTCGAGTTGGTATGGTACCATCTGTAATGTCGAAGGTTTGCGAAATGAAGCGATTTGTCAGATGCCACTGGTGTTCCAAAAGAAGAAGTCGTTTTTGTTGACTGACGGTGTCATATAGTGTGTTGAAACAATCTTGGTCCATTTTGACAGGTTTCAGCATGTCTGTGGCACCGGCTAAACTCTGAGCGGACTTGATATCCGAAGCAAAGTACTGTAAAAGGGTGGTGTAAACCTTAGTCTCATATTCCTTACCAGCATTGGTGAGGGCATTGCTTTGATCGGAGACGCCAGAACGGATTTTGACTGGTGCTGAAAGGTCCATCCACTGGTCATCATGGTTGCCAAGATAGATGTAGAGTTGTCGCTGACAATTGGTGTCTGTATAGGTGCTGATGCACTTTTTACCAAATTTGCCCACGATTCGTTGTTTACCCATTGATATCTCCAATTCAATATTTCGTTTTATATCATAATGAAGATACTCTCTTTGTCCAAAAAACAATACCGATACTGTATATATTTTGGTAATTTTTTCTAGGAGGAGATGATGTTGTGGTTGTGGATGGGATGTGTCTTGAATAAGGACGTATTGGATGCCTCTACCAGAGAGTTAATTCAGTCACACCAACCGGATATACTTGTCGATAAATCGGATGAAAAGTTGTATTTGATACAAGATGGTGATTTAATTAAAACGGATACAGGATATCTGTCTTGGGATGTCTCTTTTGGTATCCATCCAATCGGTGACAAAGAGGCTGAGGGAGATAAGAAAACACCTGAAGGTTTGTATACGTATACCGACTATGCCAAATCAAGTTCGGTTTATGGATCTTTATTGATTCACTATCCTGATATTTCCGATGCCCAACGTGGATTGGACGCAGAGCGTATTAATAGAGAAACTTTTGCTCAAGTCCAACGGTCTATCCAAAAGGGGCAGGCTCCTCCGATGAAGACGCCGCTTGGTGGCTATATTTTGGTGCATGGTTTGTTGAAGAGCGAAACCCGATTTGAAAGTAACCAGCGTTATCTTTATACGGATGGCTGTGTTGGGATGAGCAATGACGACATTGATAGTTTACGCTTGTCATTAGAAGAAATCGATTCGTTGAAGAAAGGAACGATTTTGATTGTTCCCTAAGACCATAGGTTGGTTCTAAAGATCGAATATCAATTGGCAGATTTAATTGTAGATCATTCGTAAATGTCCGGGGAAAATCCAAGTGAGTCCTTCGCGTAAACGGTCCCGCCAAGCCAGCCAGTTGTGTCCATCTTTGGATTCAACATAGCGAAAGTGTACCGGTTCGCGTTCCCAAATGTGAGCCATTGTACGGTTATAATAAATCATTTCATCAAAGACACCACAAGAGAGATAAATGCTTTTAGGCAGCACAGGGGTTTCACGAATACTGTTGACGAAGTTAACCATAGGACTCCAATCATCTCCTAGCCCGTGGTCACCAATATCGGTAAATAGAAAACGTCCCGATTGTAGGAGTACCTTTTCAAAGACATGTGGATGTCGCCATGTGGTATATAATGCGGCAATAGCACCCAAACCAACGCCCATGATGGCACGTTGATCGGGGCTTTTGTGGATATTGTAGCGTCCTTCAATGTGTTTGAGGACTTCGGTACTCAAAAATTGAGCATACAAGGGGTTAGCGGCAAATTCGCGGTTTCTATCGGTGGCATTGATAAAGACCACAATCGTAGGCAGCATTTCATTGGCACCCATCAGGTTGTCTAGCACTGTTCGCATTCCACTGTAGGAACAATAGTCTTCACCGTCCAAGCAAATCAACAGGGGATAACGTTTGTGTTCTTGATGCTCGTTGGGCAAGTAGATTTCCATCGTGCGGGTGTCCGAAAATATTTCCGAGAAGAATTCGATGTGTTCGATGGTGCCGGGGCGAAAATTGTCATTTGGTTGTGTCCATTCAGGTGTTTGGTATCCAGCCATTGTACAGACAGATTTTTCTTGGTGGGAAGCGTTTGATTGATGACTTCCTTGTTCGACATGGATGCGTTCTACACTGTTTGGGTTGTGTGGGTCCGTAGTAAGTAGATCAGTACCCCCTTTTCGGAGAATGTATTGGTATTCAATACGGGCTTCGTCAGGCAAGTTGATGGTTAGCCAAAAGGCATTGGTGCCAGAAATCCGTTCCATTTCTTGTTGGGTTTCGAGACCGTGGATGGCGTGTTTGATAAAAACAGCATCTACCAAATCCATTGACCAATAAAAGAAAGTGGCTTGTTGCGGAGCGATCAAAGGAAACCTGTGGGTGTCCAAGAAATTTTCGATCAGTTCTTTTTGTTTTGAGCGATCATTTTGAATGGCGCTGTGTAAGGTTGCGATTGGGTTCATACACTCTCCAATGCCAGTTTGGTGCCTTCGGTAGACAATTGAAAAGAACTGCGTTTGGCACTGCGATCAAAGACACCGCGATCGGTGAAAATGAGATGCGAACCTTCTTCAAGGCAGATGGAGAGACTCGGATGAAAACGTCGAGCAAACCGTTCTATTCGATTGGCATCTTGGAGGTTGAGTCGGGTGGTTGCATTGGGTAGAAAAACCGTTTTGGGCAAGAGTCCCATTCCTGTGTCTAGAATTTCTGTTCGTCCTTTTCCCCAAGGTGGATCGTCGTGAAACAAGACGATGCGATCCGTCAAACACATGGCCCCTGCCGACCACGTAAAGATTTGTTTGCCTTCCAATACAAAGTGTGTCAGCAATTCTTCCAGTCCAAAGAATGCCAGTCGATTTCGTAGAATGGCGACATGTCCACCGGTAATGATCAGCCCCGCTGAACGTTCCAAAACGGTAATGATTTGTTCATGGAGAGGCAATGCCGAGTCATGTAGCCAAGGCGTTTCGATCGCCGAGAAATCTTCTTTGATGTCTCGGAGTCGATTCAGGCAGGCTTGATCAACGGCTTGAACTTGTCGACAGGCCGCTCGTTCGTCTTTGGCATAGGTTTGTGGATCTTTCCGATACAAGTGTTGAATCGCGATCCAACTGTCCAGTGCGGCATCCAAATTGATGCGGTAGACTTTTTTGTAGTCTAAAATACGGCGTTGACGCATGCGGTGTAATCCAGAGAGTTCTGGTTCTACACTGCCTAATGCATCGAACCATTCATACAAAGGAATGTGGTGAAGGCGTCTGCCCAATTGCTTTTGTAGGCTTTGTAATTCACACTCTTCGTATCGCCAGCCGGCCGAAATGACGGCAATATCACCTTGTGGGCAAAACATATTGATGGCGTGGTTTAGATTTTTATCGGTACCTTGGGGACCGAGTACGTGAATACTTCCGTTCATGATCATCCTCTATACATAGAATGCCTATAATTTATCGTATCTGAAGGTGATTAGCACTCTCTAGACCCAAATCCGACCAAATTTGCCGAAAAGGGTTGCAGGATGACTCTAATTTCAATAGTGACAACACGATTGTTTAGCAAAACAGTATGTATCTTTAATGATGTGGAGAACCTATGCCATCCCCAGAACTTGAACCCGGAAGTCGTGGTTTTATCATTCCAATCGGTGGAGCCGAAGATAAACTCAAAGATAAAGCGATTCTCTCTCGTTTCATGGATTTGTCTGGTGGTGAAGAAAGTCAAATCTTGGTTATTCCGACAGCATCAATGTTGGACGATACTGGAACTCGCTATCAAAAGATATTTGAGGAGATGGGTGGAAAAGCCACTGTCTTGCCGATCAAGAATCGCAAAGATGCCGAAGGTTTGGATCGCAGTGTGTTTGAGAACTGTACGGGAATCTTTATGACAGGTGGCAACCAATTGCGTCTATCCACCATATTGGGTGGAACGCCAGTAGCAACGGAAATTCGTCGTGCAAACGCCCGTGGTGTTCACGTCGCTGGAACAAGTGCGGGGGCAGCTTTTATCAGTGAGCACATGATTGCGTTTGGCGCTGAAGGTACCACACCGATTGCTGGTAAAGTGACTTTGGCTCCTGGTTTGGGATTGACCAATCGAATCGTTGTTGACCAACACTTCCGTCAACGTGACCGACTAGGTCGTTTGATGGCTGCTTTGGCCTACAATCCGTTTGTGCAAGGGATTGGTTTGGATGAAGATACAGCGGCTTTTATTGGTCCGGACAATGTCGTTCGTGTCGTTGGTGATGGAGCTGTCACTATCGTGGATGTTAATGATTTAGAATATTCCAGTATGGCTTACGCTTCAGAAGGTGAACCAGTGGAACTGATTGGGGTACGATTACACGTTTTGGCACATGGTGGTCGGTATTCGTTGAGTCGTCGTAAAGCCTCTCCGGGCGGACGTCAATAATAGAATTCTAGATGTCTCTCCAGTTCAATCTGAATAAGAGACTCCATGACACATACTTGTAGTTGTCAATCGCATAAAACTTCGTTCAGGACTTGATAGGTCAGTTCTAAGACAATCTTTCGGGTATCCTTATCGTATAGGTTTGTATCTCCACCCTCTCTGTGCTACATTGGATCAAAGTAGATGATGGAGGTTCCTCATGCGTTTTCTTTTGCCCTTGACTCTGATTTTGGCCTGTTCACGTACAACTAGCAACACCCGAATTGACGAGGATCCCATTAATTCTGTGGACACTGCTGAGCCTTCAATGGAGCCGGCAGGCGAACCTTCGATGGAACTCTTTGCCAATGATGGGGATGGCTTTACGGCTGACATTGATTGTGACGATGAAAATGCCAATATCTTTCCCGGTGCGGAAGACCCGTTTGGTGATGAGATTGACCAAAATTGCGATGGCGTAGATGGTATCGCTCCTATTGCCTGCGCTGAGTTTGAAATCGAAGATTGTCTTGGGAATTGTGCGCCAGCCAATTGGCTAGGTGATGGGGCGTGTGACAACGGAGACTATCAGTACAACGGTCAACCGGTTGTGTTCAATTGTGCCGAGTTGGATTTTGACAACGGTGACTGTGATGCCTTATTGCTGGATGCTGATGGTGATGGCTACACCGAAGATGTAGACTGTGATGATGCCGATCCATCTGTCAATCCTGGTGTGACAGAAATTCCTGGGGATGGAATCGATCAAAACTGTGACGGTGTCGATGACATTGTCGAGGTGTTGTGTGCCGAGTTTGAAATCGAAGATTGCGATGGTGCTTGTGTCCCAGCAAACTGGCTCGGTGATGGCTATTGCGATGATGGAAACTACCAATACAATGGTGTATATGTCAATCTGGCTTGTAGTGAATTGGGTTTTGATGATGGGGATTGTGAAATTCTCGATGAAGACTTTGATGGGGATGGGTTCTTTGCTTTCAATGATTGTGATGATTCTGATCCCTTGATCAATCCGGATGCGATTGACATTCCTGGGGATGGCATAGATCAAAACTGTGATGGTGTGGATGCAACGGTGATCGATGCTGACGGTGACGGTTTTGGAGAAGACGTTGACTGTGATGATAACGATGCCTCGATTTATCCTACGGCGTTAGATATTCCTTTGGATGGCATAGATCAAAACTGTGATGGTTTCGATGCACAAGGAGAAGACAACGACGGAGATGGCTTCATTGATATTGTTGATTGCAATGATGCAGACCCCTTTGTTTATCCAGGTGCCCCCGAGATTCCTTTGGATGGAATCGATCAGGACTGTGATGGTTTCGATGGTCAGATCGATGTTGGAGATATCGATGGCGATGGCTTTGATGACGATCAGGATTGTCAGCCATTTGACCCCTCCATTTATCCAGGTGCACCAGAAACTGCCGGTGATGGAATCGACCAAGACTGTGATGGTGAGGATTTGATTGTTATCGGTGAGGATTTTGATGGAGATGGCTTCCCACAAGAGGAAGACTGTGATGATACCAACGCAGATATTTACCCGGGAGCTCCAGAAACTGCTGGTGATGGAATCGATCAGGACTGTGATGGTGTTGATGGAATCATTGGAGAGTGTGCACCATTTGAAACGGAAGACTGCTCTGGGAATTGTGCTCCCTCCAATTGGTTAGGAGACGGTATTTGTGACGATGGTGCGTACCAATACAATGGATTTGGGGTCGACTTTTCTTGTGAAGACCTTGCCTTTGACAATGGAGATTGCGCGACGGTTATTGACAATGATGGGGATGGTTTTGAAGAGGGCATCGATTGCGATGATTCTGATCCAACCATCTACCCAGGTGCTGTTGAGGTTGAAAACGATGGGATTGACCAAGACTGTGATGGTCAGGACCTAGTGGTTGTTGATTTGGATGTGGATGGTGATGGTTTTACTGTGGATGAAGATTGTAATGATTTTGATGCCACGATATTCCCAGGTGCTGCTGAGATACCCAATGATGGGATTGACCAAGACTGTGATGGTTCTGACTTCATCGTAGAGGTTCCTTTGGACAATGATGGTGATGGATTCACCGAAGATGAGGATTGTAACGACTTTGATGCTTCGATTTATCCTGGAGCGTCTGAGATTGAGAACGATGGGATCGATCAAGATTGTGATGGTTCTGACTTGATTGTGGTTGAACCAGTTGATGGTGATGGTGATGGATTTACTGTGGATGAAGATTGTGATGATTTCGATCCAACCGTTTACCCGGGCGCTGTTGAGATTCCCGATGATGGTATCGACCAAAACTGTGATGGTCTAGACGATGTCAGTATTATTGATGCTGATTTGGATGGTTTCAGTGAAGATGTGGATTGCGATGATGCTGACCCAACAATTTATCCAGGCGCACCTGAGATTGAGAATGATGGCATTGACCAAGACTGTGATGGTTCGGACTTAGAGATCTTGATTGATTTGGATGGCGATGGTTTCTTCGTGGGTATTGATTGTGATGATTCTGATCCAACCGTCTATCCGGGTGCTCCAGAGATTGGTAATGATGGAATAGATCAAGATTGTGATGGTTCTGACTTGTTTATTCCTGACAATGACAATGATGGATTTACTGAAGATGTTGATTGTAACGATGCCGATCCAAGTATCTATCCGGGTGCTGTGGAAATCCCCAATGATGGCATTGACCAAAACTGTAATGGCAGCGATTTGGAGGTTGGGGTTGACAATGACGGTGATGGTTTCGACGTCGATGAGGATTGTAATGATTTTGATCCGACAATCTATCCAGGCGCTACCGAAGTATTTAACGATGGTATCGATCAAGACTGTGATGGTTCAGATTCTCTAGCCAGTCAGTGTAATGCCAATGAAGTGGTGGATTGCAATGGCAATTGTGCTCCGGCTAACTGGGTTGGTGACAACTTCTGTGACGATGGCTCTTACAGTTACCAAGGTGTGGCGATCGATTTGAATTGTCCAGCCTATAACTATGATGATGGTGATTGTGGTACGGTGGATGCCGATGGCGATGGATATACTTCGGATGTGGATTGTAATGATGCGGATCCGACAATCTTTCCTGGGGCCAATGAGATTCCAGCTGATGGCATTGATCAAGATTGTGATGGTGATGACCCAATCTGTGCTGCCAATGAAACAGTCGACTGTAATGGTGTTTGTGGTCCAAGTTTGTGGTTAGGGGATGGCTATTGCGACGATGGTACCAACAGTTCCTATCAAGGCAACCAAATTGACTTTTCTTGCGCACTCAATAATTTTGATCAAAATGATTGTGCGGTCAGCATTGATAATGATGGTGATGGCTTTGATGAAGATGTAGATTGTGATGATACCGATCCCACTGTCTATCCGGGAGCTCCAGAGGTTCCAAACGATGCCATTGACCAAGATTGTGATGGAGCAGATGTCCGCAATTAAAATGGGTGGATGTTGTTGATTCCATATAGTTGTTTGATGTACAAAGACATACTTTGTAACGATTGATCGAAATATTGGATTTCCTGTCGGACATTACCCTCGTTTGTCGATAGATTTTCTCTATCCATACTGTGGATGAATTTATCTATGCACTGCGGGGGTAGCATGCGCATTTTAGAACAACGGGTTTACGTTGGACCCAATCTCTACGCCAATTTTAAAGTTATTCGATTGTTGCTTGATCTTGGAACACTTGAACACCATCCCTCAGCTGAGATTGAAGGCTTTGTGGATCGCTTGGTAGAAGCTGTGCCATCGTTAGCAGAACATGGATGCTCGTATCGTACAGAAGGTGGATTTATCCGTCGTATGCGTGAAGATCGTGGAACTTGGATGGGGCACATTTTGGAACACGTCGCCTTGGAATTGCAAAGTCTGGCTGGTTCTGAAGTTACCTTTGGTAAAACCAGAGGTTCTGGTGAAGAAGGCCAATATCACGTAGTCTATGAATACGAAGACCCCTGGATGGGTGAAAAGGCTGGTGAACTGGCTCTACGTTTGCTTCATCATTTATTGCCCAAAGAGTTGCGTGATGGTGCACACGTTGATCCTGACTTTGATTTCGCAGCCGAATTGGAAACCTTTATTAAACGGTCTGAAAAACGCGCTCTGGGTCCCAGTACCGCATCCTTAGTGCGCGAAGCCGAAAAACGAGGAATTCCTTGGATTCGTTTGAACCAATATTCTCTAGTGCAGTTCGGTCACGGTAAATATCAACGTCGTATTCAAGCCACCATTACCAGTGAAACTCGACATATTGCAGTGGAGATTGCCTCTGATAAAGAAGAAACCAATAAAATCTTGCGGGATGCTGGTTTACCTGTTCCGGTTCAGTATGACGTCTATTCTGAGCGAAATGCGATTCGTGCCGCCCGTCGAATTGGGTTTCCAGTGGTGATTAAACCCTACAACGCCAACCATGGACGTGGTGTCAGCATTGGCTTGAAGTCTGATGAAGAAGTGACGACTGCTTTCGAGAAAGCCCGAGAGCACTCTCGATGTGTATTGGTGGAAAGTTATTTGCCCGGTTTTGATCATCGAATGTTGGTGATCAATGGTGAACTGATTGCGGTGGCAAAACGCGTTCCTGGTCACGTTGTCGGAGATGGAACCCATACCATCGCTGAGCTGATAGAGATTGTCAACCAAGACCCTCGTCGTGGTGTTGGACATGAGAAAGTGTTGACCCGATTGGAATTGGATCACCAAGCGCTTCGATTGATGGAAGCCGCCAACTATACTGCGGAAACGGTATTGGTCGAAGGTGAGGTCTTTTACTTACGCTCAACCGGAAACTTGAGTACTGGTGGTACCGCAATTGATATGACTGATTCGTGTCACCCTGACAATCGAGAAATGGCGATACGTGCGGCCAAAACCATTGGATTGGATGTTGCGGGGGTTGACTTTCTTACCCCAGACATTACCCGTTCATACAAAGATGTTGGCGGTGGTATTTGCGAAGTTAATGCAGCACCCGGATTTCGGATGCACATTGCACCAAGTGAAGGGACACCGCGCAATGTTGCCTCCAAAGTGGTCGATATGCTCTTTCCACCCCAATCAAAGTCACACATTCCGATTGCCGCAATCACTGGCACCAACGGTAAAACAACCACCACCCGTATGTTGGCCCACATCCACAAGATGGTTGGAGAAACGGTTGGCATGACCACCACCGACGGGATTTACATTGATGGTCAACGCACCTTGGAAGGGGACATGACTGGTCCAACTTCTGCCAACATGGTACTCAGAGACCCTTCGATTTCAGTCGCGGTCTTGGAAACGGCACGTGGTGGGTTGTTGCGGGCAGGTCTTGGGTATAAGGCGCCGGATGTGGCTTGTTGTATCAATGTGGCCGCCGATCACTTGGGTCTCAAAGGGATTCATACTTTGGAGCAACTCTCGGAGGTGAAACGGATTCCCATCGAAGTTGCCAAAGACACAGCGGTACTCAATGCTGATGACCCCAATTGCGTACGGATGGCCGGACACACCCAAGCCAAGAACATTTGCTATGTCACCAGTAATCCCCACAATAAACTGGTGCGCCAACACATTCGAGTGGGTGGACGAGCGGTGGCTTTGGAAGAAGGTATCAATGGGCAAATGATTTCCATTTATGACAATGGTTCCCACATGCCTTTGTTGTGGACCCATCTGATTCCAGCAACCTTGGAAGGACGTGCTTTGCACAACGTACAAAACGCAATGTTTGCAGCGGCAATGGCCTATTCAATGGGTGTTTCCTTGGAAAATATTCGCCAAGGACTGCGTACCTTTGATACATCTTTCTTCCAAGCCCCCGGTCGAATGAACATCTTTGATAAACTGGGCTTCAAAGTGATTTTGGATTATGGACACAATCCAGCGGCGATTCAAGCGATGTGTGAATTGACCGATCGATTGGATTGTCGTGGTAAACGGGTCTGTGTGTTGGCGGCTCCCGGTGATCGTCGCAATGAAGATATCGCTGAGATCGCTTCGATTGCCGCAGGGCATTTTGATCATTACATCTGTCGCCAAGACGATCGCACCCGTGGTCGACCAGATGGAGAGATTCCGCGTTTGCTACAAGATGCCTTGTTGTCCGGAGGTGTACAAGCAGACCAAATTACCTGTATCAATTCCGAGCAAGAGGCTGTGACCACGGCGTTGAACCTCTGTGAGGACGGTGATTTATTGTTGATCTTTGCCGATAAGATTACCCGTTCTTGGAAACAAATCATCTATTTTCACGATCAGGTCAAAGGTGCACAACCCAACGACACTATTGGGGTTGTTGGTGGAATGTTGGGCGAACCCGACCATGACTTCTTGCAAGATGAAAGAGGGGTCTATTTGGCAACCCAAGAAAACGATTGAGGGGACCTATGATTCATCGGATAACGGGGCGACATCTCTTTGAAATTGAGTTTGGCGCCGCACTCTGGGTTGAAGTACAAGCAGACAGACCATCTCAGGTGGATGCTGTTTATCAGGCTGTTTCAACCGCACTTGAACGCTTGAATTTACACCGTGATATGGTTTTGTCTCACAAACAAATCTATCAGCAGTGGGTCTTTATTCTAGCTGCTCCGGTGGACTTGCTCTATACCGCCTGCAGTATTTTAGAGTGGTCGGTCGGTTTGGTTGATGATTTCAACACCGTTGAACGAGAGTATACCCACGAGGAAAACTTGGCGTGGCGTACCATTCGTTCTTGGGCAGTGGCTCAACAGGTTCCCTGTGTCGATGATGAAGATGGTCTGACGTTGGGGATGGGGTGTACTTCTCAAACTTGGTCTTTGGACAATTTACCGGACGTGTCTAGATTGAACCCTACAGGATTTTCTAGAATACCCACGGTGTACATTACTGGAACCAACGGTAAAACGACATCTTCTCGTATGCTGTCGGCGATTTGTCAGGTAGATGCACAATTTCAAGGTGTTGGGCAAACTTCTACTGATGGTGTTTGCATCAATGGAGATTGGATTGAACGCGGTGATTGGACAGGACCGGGTGCAGCGCGGATGATTTTACGCGACCCACGTGTCGATGTCGCCATTTTAGAGACGGCACGCGGTGGTTTGATGCGACGTGGATTGGTTCTCAACGATGTGGATGCCTGTGCGATTACCAATGTTTCGGACGATCATTTGGGTACTTGGGGTATTCATACCGTTGCGGACATGGCGATGGCCAAACTGACGGTTGCTCTTGGAGTGAAAGAAGGTGGCACGGTTTGGTT
>CAKZLX010000502.1 GCA_937127265.1 uncultured Pseudomonadota bacterium | reverse complement strand
GTCTTCATTGAGATCCAATCGCCCATCGAGCAGGTTGCGAATAAATCGGTATTCGGTGCTGGTTGGAGAACGACCAACCACTTTTTTGAAATGGGCACTGATCACATAACCACGAGAAGCCAGTGGGATATTACTGGTACTCAATAAGAATTTGCGTACCATAAAATTTTGGTAGTACTTGGCTTTGACCCAGGTGACCGAGAACTGATTGCGGGTGCGCAACATGTGCCATTGAAAGGGCCAGCAATTGTACCGGTCGGTATGGTTCATCGCAAAGCAAACTGGTCGATCGGTAGGAATATTGTCCAATCCCTCCAACTCCACATGCACTTTGGGAGGCAAACCATAATTCATGGTCAGGAACTTTGCCCACCAAACTTGTCCCCAAGGACGAGGCTGAATAGGGCACTGTTGTAACAGTTCAGTGGTGATCATACCGTATTTACACAGACTCAATCAAACGGGATAGAAATAGCCGGCGGTCTTTTTGAATCGAGCCGTCGGTTCGTCTGGAAGCGATTTCCATTGAAACCCCCATATCTTCAAAGCCCATGTCGATAAACATTTGATTGGCTAGACTTGGGGTGTCAGAAACACGCATCAGTACGTTGTTGTAGGGTTGTTGATCCACCCAGTCCAAATAGCGTTGGGTGATTTGCTTTCCCAAACCTTGTTGGCGATGGGCTGGTAAGACACCCAGTTCAGCAAAGTAGTGGGTGTATTTTGGTGGCAATAAACCATGGATGTGCCTAGAGATTTCAGGGTAGTTTCTCAATGCACAAGCCAAACCAAATCCGACAACCTTGTCTTCACACAAGGCAAGCATGGTCCATCGTTGCTTGGTTTCCAAATGAAACTCCATCAGTGCCAATGCTTCCGATATCAAGAATTGTTCATGGTAGGGAGGACTGGTAAAGACTGCTTGAAAGGTTGTGGCAAAAGACTCTGCATAGGGTTCAAAGTCTGTAAGATTATCGATGGTGACCAATTGAAAATGTTGATAGTCGGTTCGCATAACGGTCTCTAAAGGGTTGGGTATTTGCGAATTGCGATAGGTATGTACTCTGTTTATTAAATTTTAGCAAACATTACGCACCTTTGGACATGAGAGTGTCACAAAAGTGAGCACTTCGTTGCCCATGTGGATCCACTGACAACGCAATGGTTCCCCAGTGTCAATCTTCTCAAAATGTGTAGCGGCAGACTGGTGAAAGCGAACTATACAGTGGCGCGTTTCGACATCAATCGCAGAGATTTCAAAGAGGGAGGGGTGCACTTGAAAACCTGTCCCAATCAATTTGCTGAGTGATTCTTTCATACTCCAAATCAGTGTTTGCAAAAATGGGTCTTTTCCACAGATTGAACGTTCACTTTCTCTAAACCAAGTTTGTAAAAATTGTGCGGACCGAGTTTCAATTTGCTCCACATCCAATCCGATATACCCCTTGTGGTAGATGCCAGCCCAACCAAAACCGTTACTGTGACTGATAGAGATATCAGCATCGTGTGCGGTTAAGATTGGTTTGCCAGCGGACGTTTTATCAATAGGTGACTGAATGCCTTCTTTTTGTAACAGTTTATAGAGGGCCAATCGACCAATCCGTCGGTCTTGTTGCCGTTTGCGATTACCACGATCTCCTAAATCACGGAGAAACTGTTGACGCTCAGTCGGTGGAATGACTTGTAAATCATCTGGACTGCGGGCGATGACCACCTCGGGATCGGGTGTCCAAAAGTCCTTGTTGTTGTTTGAAACTGGTGGAGCCACCACAAACTCCAAGTCCCGTAGGGTCATGGCGATGGTACTGTTTTGATAGACGTCAACATTGTAACATCGTGGCTTATCAGGGATGACTTGGGCGCGTATGGTCACACCTTCCCAGTCTGTTGGTTGGTGAAATATCTGAATTGACCCTACCGACTTGGGAAGAACCATTTCTTGGGTTTGTGTCCAATGGTGCCACCCTGCCGCCTGAAATGCACTTTCAATACTTAATGGAGACAGGATGTTGGTGGGCATAATACTCAGGTGATCCAATAATCCACAGGTCATAGATTCTGTGCTTGTCATCGATGTCACCGATTCCAAAACTTGAAAGGATGGACCATGGAAGAAGTGGCGATAGATCTCATCGGCTAAAACAGAGCATTCGCTGTTGGGGCTTTCTGCCAAAAGAGAGTGGCGTTCTTCTCGATGTGTTTTGAGTACCGCTTGGAAATGCAGGGTGCGTTGTGTACGTCCCCCGGCCAACTGTCGTACTGAAAATAGAGAACAAGTGGTTGATTTGGCAGACGTGGATTGGGTTTCAACGATCAAATCCACGCCTTGATTACGATGAAACTTGACCGGTTTATCAAACAATATCGATTCGAGAGTCACAATTTTTTTATTTTGGATACTGCTAATGGTTTGTGCCATCAGTTCGAGTCCGATTACCCCTGGTAATACTGGGGTATCGCCCAAACTGTGGTCGTTGAGCCATCGATGTTGGTTGGGGTGTAAATGGGTTTGGCTTTGTATACCATTTGAACCGAGTAATGCCGATCGCAATAGTGGTTGTGTGGTTGGGATGGGTAAAGTACTCAATCCACCAGTGATAATGTACTCTCCTAAAAATCGGTGTTCGACCAAGGATACACACTGACGGACCGCAAAGTCAACGGGCAGTAAATCAATTCCCCTAGAGGTGAGAAGGTGTTCCATACCCCCTCTAGACGCCATCCCAACATCAGCCCAAGCCGACCAGCAAATGTGCAAGGAACTGTTTCGTTGTTGACAAATGTAGGCAACTGCGTCATTAGCGGCAGCGTAGTCGGTTTGGCCTTGGTTTCCAAATCGTCCGGCAATTGAGCCCATCGATAAGAAAAATGTACTACTGGGGATGTTTTCGAGCAGATTCAAGGCTCCCTGTACTTTGGGATGGTATACCCGACGGAAAGCAGCAATGTCTTTTTGCTCAATCGGTTTACTTTCTTCTGTTCCGGCACCATGCACCACAGCGTCCAAGGTCAAGCCCATCTCATCGATTTGTTTGAAGGCTTGATCTACCGACTCTCGATTGGCAATATCGGTTTGAATGAAGGTAACGGAGGCGCCAAGTCTTTGCATTTCCAAGATGTTTGTATAGATTTGATTGGCCTTTTGGAGGCGAGTGACTTCACGCTCTATCATCACAGGGGTGATCTTGAGTCCAGTCTTCTGTAAGTCTTCTTTGATTCGAATCCGTTCCACATCCAAATCGAGCAAGTTTTCACTGGGCTGCGTGCGTCCTAAAAGAACGACCTGTTTGCAACCATTACGAATGAAACCTTTGGCAACTTCAGCGGTAATTCCACGTCCACCCCCACTAAAGAGCATCGTGCGCAATGTGGAATGTGGTTCTTTTGGGAAGGTTTCTCGTTGCAAGGTGAGGGCATAACGTTCTTGATGCTCATAATAGATTTCTTGGAGAGAATCGATGCTTTTTAACTCTGACTGAATCAACTTTCCCAATTCTTTTACTGGGGTTTTGGTGTTCACCCAGACCACTTTACTTCG
>CAKZLX010000501.1 GCA_937127265.1 uncultured Pseudomonadota bacterium | reverse complement strand
CAGACACCGAGCGGGTATTGGGATGAGCGAAAAAAGCAACGCAATTATACTGATCATCAGCGAAGAACGTGGTACTGTCGCCCTCGCCAAAAATGGCGAAATGGAAATCATGCCCAAAAATAACGATCTCCGTGAACAGTTACAAAGTTTAATGTCCCCTGCTGATGGAGACAAGTCGTGACTTCTACCAAAGACAAACATAGCCTCAAGGTATTGGCCATTTTAATCGCCTGTATCATCTGGGGTTGGATCCAACTTAATGAAGAAGAAGTAACGGTTAGACGTGTCAGAGTACAGTATCTAAAACCATCCAACCTACTGGAAGTGGAAGAGTTACCGGAGAGTATTTCAGTGGAAATCAAGGGGTCCAAAGGTCGAATCCGGCAAATGAAACAAACACAGTTGCAGATGCAATTGGACATCGCAGATGCTCATTTGGGTAAAAACGCCAGAACATTTCAGGCAAATGAATTTATCAATCTTCCGGAAGGTGTCCAAATCGAACGGTTTACCCCACCAGTATTGGATTTTGAACTGGACACACCAGCAGTTCGAGAAATTCCGATTCGGGCCAATATCGTTGGCATTGCGAATGCCAATTACAAAGTGGCCAACATAACCACCAATCCTGATAGCGTCTCGATTCGAGGACCAGCAAAATCTTTGCATGATCTAGAATATATTTCTACCAAACCAATCAACATCTCAAATCTCGATAGCACCAGTAATTTTTCTACTCAAATAGCTCTCAACAACACCACTTTCAGTATCAACCAAGCCAATATTGTCGACGTTGTCATCGATATCCGTGAAAAGAACAAGGTGTCTGTCTTGCCAAATCTACCGACCCTCTCCAACCGACTCAATTGGCAAATAAAAGAAACGACAGCCTCTATTATGCTGGAAAGCGGTGAAGATGACGTACAATTCCAACAGGTTACACTACTGATTAATGTTGATGACTTTATCAGCGCTATTGAAAAGATTGCACCTATTGAGGCCACTGACTCACTTCAACTTAATTTTGACGAACACCCTGAACTATTCAGTTTACCAGTGGACTTCCCTTATACCATTCGCAGTGTAGAACCCAATCGTTTTACTATTTATCAAAAAGAACAATCCGGAACTGATTAATGAGACATCCTATCCCTTTTGGAACTGACGGTATTCGTGGTCCCTTCGGCATCGCCCCCCTTGACCAAGATTCACTGATTCATATTGCTGAAACCATTTCTGTTTTTCTGCAAAAAGGTACCTTGGCAATGGCCAGAGACACACGTTCATCTGGGATTGAAATTGTTGATATCCTAACAAAAACGTTAATCAAATACGGCATTAATGTCATCGACTGTGGAATATTACCAACTGCTGCACTGGCCTGTGTCGTTGCTGAAGAAAAGTTAGACTTGGGGATTGTCATCACCGCCTCGCACAACCCAAGTTCTGACAATGGTATTAAACTGTTTGGTCCTTCTGGTCATAAACTCTCTAAAAGTGAACAACAACGCTTTCAGGACTGCTTTACACGGTTGCCCACCCCATCACCAGGAACTGCGTCAAAACACCCTAATCCCAGCAAACCATGGCGTACACGATTACCACACCCCGATCTCAGAGGGATGCGAATCCTATTGGACTGTGCCCACGGCTCATTATCTGGGTTTGCAGATAGCATACTCACACAATGTGGTGCCCAAGTCACCTCTATTGGTAGTAGTCCAAATGGCGAAAACATCAATGATCAAGTTGGCGCATTGCATCCACCGACCACCAGTGGCACACATGATATTGCCTTGTGTTTTGATGGGGATGCCGATCGGCTGATTGTCTGTACAAAACAAGGTATTCTCGATGGTGACGACATCTTATTTTTAATGCGAGATGCTGTTAACGGTCCTTTGGTGGGAACCGTCATGTCAAATGGCGGCTTAGATGAAGCACTTCAAGGTCGCCTGTTACGTTCAAAGGTTGGCGATCAACACGTCTTTGCTTTGATGACAGAACACAATGCATTGTTGGGAGCGGAACCCAGTGGTCACATCATCTTTAGAGATGGCGAGATGCCTTCTGGTGATGGATTATATGCAGCATTACGCTTACTCGAACACTGTTCCATACCGTTGGTGAGCGATTGGAAACGATGGCCAACCCACCAAACGAGCATAAGATTCACCAAGTCACAACTACCCAACGGGAAGCGACCTTCTCTAGAAGATTGGATATCAATGAAAGAGGCAAAGAAAACTGGTCATAGACTGGTAGTCCGTTATTCAGGTACAGAACCCAAACTCAGAATCTTAGTTGAAGGCACACAGGCTGAATACTATTCTGAACAAATTCGAGAAGAGTTTCTCTCCAAATTGTTGTAGTAAAAGAATCTTTCGGAGTACCCAATGTCCACTTTCACGCCAAGACTCGGTGTAAACATTGATCACGTGGCAACTCTTCGCCAAGCCCGACGTTCAGCATACCCTGATCCAGTAACAGCTGCGGTGATGGCAGAAATGTATGGGGCTGCCCAAATCACCTGCCACATTAGAAGTGACCGTCGCCATATTCAAGATGCTGACTTGCCAAGATTGAGAGATGCCGTCCAAACACAACTGAATGTTGAAATGGCTGCCACGGTGGAAATGATTGAACTTGTGGGAAGTATCCTAACCACACAGCCCAACCGACATCGTATTACCCTAGTCCCTGAAAATCCCACCGAAATCACGACTGAAGGTGGCTTAGACGTTTGCAAACATCACCAACTCATTACCCACACTGTGGCAAAGTTACGCCAACAACAAATTGCGGTGTCCCTATTTGTCGATCCCGATCTCAAACAAATCGAAGCCTCAAACATCGAGGGAGTTGATATGATTGAAATCAACACTGCAAAGTATGCCGAGGGTGACACGGAGGACATTATCCGCATCAAAAATGCTGCCCTTTGTGCACAGAGTCTTGGATTAACGGTCGCTGCAGGACATGGTCTCACACATCACAATCTAGACTACCTTGTTCGAGCCGTTCCAGAGATTATTGAATACAATATCGGACATAGTATTGTGTCAAGAAGTGTCTTTGTAGGCTGGGAAGTGGCCATTCGAGACCTCTTGCAGATCATTGAGCGAACAAAGTAGATTATAGGGTTTTGTTGTTTTAAAGTTATGTCAACTTTTATCAAATAGAATACTCCACAGTATCTGTGAGCCAATAAGTATCATAGATAAGGCATAAGAAACTGTAAAAATCGGTTGGCAACCCCTGAGATAAAACATATAATATAGTTGTCGACAAATAATTAAAGTGAAGGACAGCATAACCGTACATAATATTGTCTTTCATCAATGCAGGAGAGTACCATGTCATTTGGTCTTATTGGTTTATTGCTCAACACAGCCCAAGCCGTTCCCCTTTCATCGGTGCCCGCTGGTGGCCTCATCATCACAGAAATCATGCATGATCCCTTGGTTGTAGCCGATTATCGTGGTGAGTACATTGAGATTCACAACACACAAGGTGTGGAAATTGACATCAATGGGTTGATTGTTGATACAGCAAATGAGGCTGGTTTCACCATTAGCGAGTCTATTATCATTCCTGCAGGCGGCTACTACGTACTCGGTGCAAGTAGTATCTCTGGACTGAACGGTGGCAACACAAACGTAGACTATGACTACAACTACAACGTGTTCAAAATATGGAAAAATGATTCTTTTACATTGAGTGATGGCACCACAACATTTGATACCGTCTCCTTCGACAGCACTACCTTTCCTGTTGTTGCGGGAACGGCACTAATCCTTGACACCGATGCTTTGGATGCCACTAGCAACGATAGTGCTGGGAATTGGTGCACCTCGGGAAATGTCTTTGGAGATGGAGACTACGGAACACCAGGCTCTGCAAACGATGGATGCGCTACCCTTGCCGACATCAGTGTTGGTGACTTAGTCATTTCGGAGATCATGTGGGACCCAACCAAAGTTGCCGATTATCGTGGTGAATGGATTGAAATCTACAACACCAGTACAGCATCTCTCAACCTAAATGGTTTGGTCATCAACTCTGGTGGAAACTCAGGGCATACAATTTCTAGTGACGTAGTTGTTGCCGCAAAAGGTCAAGTATTGTTGAATGTTCGTTCTGGTAGTGGTATCAATGGCGGTACCGTTGGAGACTATACATACAATTATTCTGACGTCAGTCTTTGGGGTACCGACAGTCTTTCTCTAGTTGCAGATGGTACCACCTTAGATAGCGTTTCTTACAATTTCTACACCAACAACTTAGAAAACGGTAAAAGTTTGAGTCTCGCACCGTCTCTCTTAAACATTACGGACAATGACAACGCCTCTAGTTGGTGTTCATCAACCAGCAGTTATGGTGATGGTGATTTAGGAACCCCGGGTGCTACCAATGATATCTGTGCAAATGTAGATGCCGATGGGGATGGATTTGGGAATTCATCTTATACGCAACCGGCTTGTTCTCAACCACAAGGCTATTCATCCAACGATCAGGACTGCAATGACAATGACACCACCATCAATCCATCTGCCACAGAGCAGCCCAACGGGATTGACGACGATTGTGACGGGGTTGTGGATGACAACACGGTCAATTATGATGATGACTTGGATGGTTTTACGGAAAATGATGGGGATTGTGACGATGCCAATTTTGACGTCTATCCAGGCGCCATAGAAGAGTGTGACGGTGTTGACCAAGACTGCAACGGTGTAATCGACAACGATACGTCTTGTTTTGACGATGATGGCGACGGCTTTACTGAAGATGATGGTGACTGTGACGATGGCAGTGTCAGCATCAGCCCGATTGCGCCTGAAGCCCCCAATCAAATTGACGACGACTGTGATGGCATTCCAGACAATGGAGGCAATCAGTCAAACGACAACGACGGCGATGGCTTTGCCCTAACTGACGGGGATTGTGACGACAACGATCCCAACGTCAACCCGGATGCCAACGAAGTCTATTACGATGGCGTTGACCAAAATTGTGACGGACTCTCCGATTTTGATGCCGACATGGATGGTGAAGATTCTGTGGACTATGGTGGAGATGACTGCGACGATGACGATGCCTCCATCAACACATTGGGTACTGAAATTTGGTACGACGGCGTAGACCAAAATTGCGACGGACTCTCCGATTACGACCAAGATGGCGACGGTGAAGACTCTGATCAATATGGTGGACCGGACTGCAAC